>JBBQYS010000062.1:0-18394 GCA_038208485.1 Chitinophagales bacterium | reverse complement strand
GCGCTCGAGATCACTTTATTGTACCGCATTTTCGAGTTCTGGCTTCCTCTGGCAGCAGGTGTTGGTAGCTATGCAATAAAAGGCAGGCATATATTTATGCGTCTTGCTCCTGCCTTGCTGATCTTTACACTTGGTGTCATAAATATTCTTTCTGCCATTACTCCGCCAGATAACCACCGGATATTTTTACTGAAGCAGTATATTGATTCTGACGTAATGCATGCCAGTAACCTGCTCACTATTTTACTGGGTTTGTTGTTACTTATTACTGCAGCTTACCTGATCAAAGGTCTAAAAACTGCCTGGATAATAGCAGTGGCAGTTGTAAGTCTTTCCCTAATTATGAACATAACCAAGGCGCTGGATTGGGAAGAAGCAAGCTTTGCATTTTTCACCTTGATCATTTTATTATTCACTTACAAACAATACCGGCTTAAAAGCAACAAGGCTGCAGTTCATTCAGGCCTGATCACCTGTTTTATAGTCATAGCTTTTGTTCTGCTGTTTGAAACACTTGGATTTTATTTTCTTCAAAAAAGACATTTTCACCAGGAATTTACCTGGGCTGATTCTTTTTGGAATGCACTGCATACTTTCCTCCTCATTACGAATGATGACATAAAACCATTTACCCGTTTCGGTAAAGATTTTATTATTTCCATTCATACCCTGAGTGCCGGCACAATTGTGTTTCTCGTGTTCTCTATTTTCCGGGCTTCTACCGCCAGGCCGCAACGCACAGAAAATGACCAGGAACTTGCAGAGGCTATTTTACAGGAACATGGAAATACAGCTGTGGATTATTTTAAACTGGCTGCTGATAAAATTTTCTTTTTTTCTCCGGATAATGAAGGATTCATTTCTTACCGCATTGCCGGTGGTTTTGCCATTGTGCTGGATGAACCGGTTTGTGATGAAGAAGACAAAATAGATATGATCAAAGCCTTTGACAAAGAAACAAGGCGGCTTGGTTTAAAGCAGGCTTATTACAGGGTAGATGAAGACAGTCTTTATTATTTTGAGGCAGCGAAAAAACACAAACTGCTCATCGGACAGGAAGCGGTTTTGGATATCGAAGAATTTACGCTGGAGGGAAAAGATAAAAAATCGCTTCGCAACGGATTAAACAGTTTATCCAAAAAAGGGTTTACCACTAAAATCCATCAACCGCCGCTGAAGGCCGATTTGCTCCAACAGTTGAAAAGTATTTCTGACGAATGGCTTCAGTTTTACGATAAAAAAGAATCCGTTTTTTCGCAGGGAATGTTCGAAGAAACTGAGCTGATAAATCATGAAGTTGTTGCACTCCATGATAATACAGGGAATGTGGTCGCTTTTCTCAATATTATTCCAGACCATACGCCTGGTGGCATTACTTATGATATGATCCGGAAGTCTGCAGTGGCTCCCGGTGCAGCCATGGATGCATTGATTATAGAACTCATCAGGCATGCTAAAGAAAAAAACCTGCGGTGGTTAAACCTGGGCCTCGTGCCTTTTTCCGGGATAGAAACACCAGGCAGTCCGGCAGAACGAGTGGTAAAATTTGCTTACGAAAAAGTAAAACGTTTTCAGCATTTCCAGGGACTCAGGGATTTTAAAGCAAAATATGCTTCGCAATGGCTGAATAAATATTTAGTTTACGATAATGATTTTGACCTGGTGGAACTGCCTACAGTTTTGAACAAAGTAATGGTACCTGTGAAAGAAAAAAATCACCAACTTGCTCCTTCTCAATGATCAGGAAGCTTAGGTTTATTTCCCATGATCTTATCTATTTTCTCCATGATTTCCGGCGTGAGCAAATCCTTAACCTCCAGCGCTTTCAGGTTTTCTGTGAGTTGTTGTTTTTTGGTAGCACCAAGAATTGCCGTACTTACATTCGGATTTTTTATACACCAGCCTATGCTTAGGGCAGCAGTAGACACACCTAATTTTGCAGCAAGGTCAGCCAGCTTTTTTACTTTTTTTATTTTATCATCCATCACCCAGCGATCCTTTAGCCAGTCCATTCCTTCTATGGCAAAGCGGCTTCCTTTGGGTACACCATCATTGTATTTTCCACTAAGTAATCCACTCGCCAGCGGACTCCAGATTGTTGTACCCATTCCTACCGTTCTGAAAATATCGAGAAAATCTTTTTCTATTTTTTCTCTTTCAAATAAATTGTATTGCGGTTGTTCCATAGTAGGACCGATAATGCGATAGTCAGCCGCTACCCTGTGTGCTTCCATTATTTCTGCAGCACTCCATTCACTGGTTCCCCAATACAATATTTTTCCCTGCTGTATCAGGGTGTTCATAGTAAGTACAGTTTCTTCTATCGGTGTGTTTTTATCCGGGCGGTGACAGTAATACAGGTCAAGATAATCCACCTGTAAGCGCTGTAATGCTTCGGTGCAGGCTTCTGTAAGGTGCTTGCGGCTGTTGCCCGTTTGGTTTGGTTTATCCTCTTTTCCCCTCCAGCCAAAAAAAGCTTTACTACTCACTATATAACTGCTGCGGTCCCATTTCTTTTTCTTCAATACCCTTCCCATCATTTTCTCACTTTCTCCAAGGGCATACACTTCTGCGTTATCAAAGAAATTAACGCCGTTATCATACGCCATCCCCATGAGGTCTTCAGCTACTTTATCATTTATCTGCTTACTGAAACTTACCCAACTGCCAAAAGAAAGTAAGCTTACCTGAAGTCCCGATTTACCCAATCTGCGGTATTCCATATTTTTTTATTTTTTATTGCTGCAAACAAAGTACTACATTTTCATGAGTGGTTTTTCTTTTGAATACAATAAATTACAGCCTCTTCAATATAAATAAAACAGAAACCGATGACTTCTATTGAATACAGCGTACGGGATAATGTGGCAGAAATAAAACTGAACCGACCGGAGAAATTTAATTCCTTCAACAGGGAAATGGCTCTCCTGTTGCAATCAAAATTAGATCAAGCGGCTGCAGATGACCAGGTAAGGGCTGTGCTCATTACCGGCAACGGAAAAGCATTCAGTGCCGGGCAGGACATTGCAGAACTTACCGGCGAAAATGCTGTGGGGATTGATAAAATACTAAGCGAACATTTTAATCCTATTATAAAAAAAATAAGGCTGTTGCGCAAGCCGGTAGTGGCTGCAGTAAATGGTGTAGCTGCTGGTGCTGGTGCTAATGTTGCTTTGAGTTGCGATATAGTTGTGGCCAATGAATCGGCTTCTTTTATCCAGGCTTTCAGTAAAATAGGATTGGTGCCTGATAGCGGCGGTACCTGGTTCCTGCCCAGGATGATTGGTTTTGCTAAAGCCAGTGCACTGATGATGACCGGAGATAGAGTTTCTGCAACAGAAGCAGAAAAAATGGGTATGGTCTTTAAGGTTTTTCCTGATGAAACTTTTGAGCATTCAGCACTTGAAATTGCCCTTAATCTTGCCAAAATGCCAACAGAAGGATTGGCACTTACAAAAGAAGCATTGAACGCAACATTTGAAAATAATATAGAAGATCAGCTGAATGTAGAAGACGTTTTACAAAGACAGGCAGCTTCCACCTCAGATTATGCAGAGGGAATAAATGCCTTTCTCGAAAAAAGGAAACCGGTATTCACAGGAAAATAAAAATATTATGACAAGTAAAAATATCTCACCGGAAGAAGTGGTGGAAAACATGATGGAAAAAGACCTTTTTTCCCGTTGGCTCGGGGTAACAGTTTTGGATGTAAAAGAAGGCTACAGCAAAATAGAAATGACGGTAAGGGAAGAAATGATCAATGGTTTTGGCATCGTACACGGAGGCATAGCATTCTCGCTGGCCGATAGTGCTTTTGCTTTTGCCTGCAATAACCGGAACCAGCTTTCCGTAGCGCTGGATACTTCCATTAATTTTTTACAGTCAGTGCATGTAGGTGATGTGCTTACTGCAGAAGCTACAGAACACCACAATGGAAAAAGTACCGGATTATATTATGTACTTGTCACCAATCAGGATGATAAAAAAGTAGCTCAGTTTAAAGGGCTTTGTTTTAGGTCGGGTAAAGCGTTGATCACATCATGATTTATAGTTTTAAAAATATCAAACCCGTCATTCATCCATCATCCTTCATTCATCCTTTGGCGGCTGTAACAGGCAATGTAGTTATAGGAAAAAATTGCTACATCGGTCCGGGAGCGGCGCTGCGTGGCGACTGGGGAAAGATCATATTGGAAGATGGTTGCAATGTGCAGGAAAACTGCACAGTTCATATGTTTCCGGGAGTGACAGTTACTTTACATGCCGGCGCACATATTGGTCACGGTGCTGTCATTCATGGTAGTACTATCGGCCCAAATTGTTTGGTAGGAATGAATGCTGTGATCATGGATAATGTGCTACTTGGAGAAGGATGTATTGTCGGGGCTTTAACCTTTATAAAAGCAGATTCCATCTTTGAAGCCCGCAGCCTGATCGTAGGAAACCCCGCAAAGAAAATAAAAGAAGTGAGTGACGAAATGCTGGCCTGGAAAACAGATGGAACAAAGCTCTACCAACAATTGCCGGCAGATATGAAAGAAGGCTGGGAAGAATGTGAACCTTTAAGGGATGCAGCGGAGCAGGAAACTGCTGAGGAGATAATTTATAAGACCTGGAATGAGACGAATCGTTCCTAATATAAATGGCATTGGGCTGAACAATTATTATTGTTGACTTTTATTCGGTATCACGTGCCAGAACAGTTTGAATTCTGATGTTTGTGCAAATCTGGAATTCCTAATTTATTGAATGCCATTTTTGCCTTTTCAACTTTATCAGGGAAAAGAACAACTTCACTATACTTGTTAAGCGATTTATCAACCGGAACTACTGGTAACTTTTTTATATTTAATTCCATTATGCTTTTCATAACCCGAATTTAAGATTTTGTGCGCTGAACTACAAACGCTTCATAAGTGAAAAAACCCGTGCGGAAGCATTGCAACTAATGATACAACATGGAAAAGTGCTGGGTTGCAATGCAATCATCAGTATGCGATATGATGCAAATGAGTTCATGAGTGGTGTAACTGAAGTACTGGCTTATGGTACAGCAGTAGTTGTAGAAAAAAGCTGAAACCATTCTTATTGGCAAAATAGTTGTTGAGTACCGCATGTAAACTGAGTTTGTAAACCCAATCTCATATTTCCTTTCTTCCTAAATATATTTTGTGCGCTGTATCATTTCTGTATGCTTAATTGTTTTTTTTCTTCATGGTAAGCTATATGCCCAGGAAATTTTGAAGGGTAAAATTTACAACAATGAAGGCAAGCCCTTATCAGGTGTACAAATTTTTGTACAGGATAACTTAGCTACACGTACTGATTCTGTCGGAAGTTTTGTTGTAAATGTTCCTGCTTTACCAGTTACATTGAAACTGATAAAAACTGGTTTTGTTCGGCAATTTATACAGGTTAGTTCTAATGAAGAACTGCTCCTCACATTAAATCCAGTGGCTCAATTATTAGATACGGCAAGGGTGCAGGCATTTGGAATGGATCGAAGCGTTTTTACAACAGATGCTACAGTTTCTGTGATCAGTGAAGAAACTTTTAAACGTTTTGATGGGCGTGCTATATTAAATGCTGTAAATACAATTCCCGGTGTAAAAATGGATGAGCGCAGCCCCGGTAGCTATCGGCTGAGTATCCGGGGAAATTTACTTCGTGCCGCATTCGGGGTACGTAATGTAAAGATCTACCTGGATGGGCTACCGCTCTCAGATGCCAGTGGCAATACTTACCTCAATGCAATCCCCCCGGATTTTATTTCAGGTGCTGAGGTCATCCGTGGTCTCTCAGGCAGCATGTATGGAGCCAGCACAGGTGGGGTCATGTTGCTTGATGGACCAAAATTTTCTACTGGAAAAAATGAAGTATCAGCAGGATTATCTACCGGTAATCTTGGCTATCGCTCTGCTTCATTTCAAATAAAAAAAGCCGGAAAACTTAGTACGGTTTTATCTGCAACACATACCCGTCAAAATGGTTACCGCCAGCAATCAGCTATGGAAAGAAATGCCATTTTCAGTAAGAATAAATTCCAGGTTTCTTCCCGTCAGTTTCTAACGGCCAATGTTGTTTACAGTAACCTTTTCTATGAAACTCCCGGAGGCCTTACCATCGCCCAGGCCATGAAGGACGGCAAACAAGCCCGCCCTGCTGCGGGAAGTTTTCCTTCTGCAGCAGCTCAGAAAGCAGCCATCTATCTTCAATATATACAGTATTCTCTTAGCCATGAAATAGAATTTTCTTCGTCCTGGAAAAACAACACCGGCCTATATGGAACTTATAATGCATTGAAAAATCCATCTATCAGAAACTATGAGGATAAATACGAAAGAGGATTTGGTGGTCGTACAGTTTTTACGAACAACTACCATTCCATTTCTACAGTCTTTGGTGCCGAGTACCAGCATTCATTTATACATACCGGCACATTTAATAACCTGTTAGGGAACAAAGGCAACCTGCAGTATTTAGATGAAATAAAAGCAAAGCGCCAGGGATTATTTGCGCAAACAAATTATTCCATAGGTGGATTCTCTGCTACTGCCGGGCTTAGTTATAATACTTACCGATATGATTTTGACCGGTTGAGCGATAGCATCAGGAATAAGGAAGTTTTGAAATTTAATGCAGAACTGGTTCCCAGGATTGCGCTGGCTTACCGCATGAAAACCATTAATTTTTATACCAGTCTTGGTACCGGATTTTCGCCGCCTTCATTGGATGAAGTACATGCAAGCGATGGCCGATTCAATATTGGCCTGCAGGCAGAGCGTGCTTTTGGGCTGGAAGCTGGTTTTAAATTACTCAGCCGGAATGGAAACTGGAGCGGCGGAATTGCATATTATAATACCAGGCTCAGGAAAACAATTGTGGTATTGCGGGACAGCAGCGGTGCAGAATATTATGTGAATGCCGGAAAAACCCGGCAGCGTGGAGTTGAAACGGAAATTAAGTACCGATGGAGAAATTCTGATTCTTCTTTTATCAGGAACCTTGAGTTGTTTTTTAATGGCTCTATCAATGATGCCAGGTTTTTGACTTATAGCAGGGAGAACAAGGATTTTTCAGGGAATAAATTAACCGGCACTCCGGTTTCTAATTTTTCTTTTGGTTTCGTTTCTACATTTCCCTGTAGGCTTCAGCTAAGCAGTATTTGTACAATTACCGGTAAAATCCCTTTAAATGATGGGAATACTGTTTTTGCTCCTTCAAATCAATTATTACAATCAAAACTCAGCTACCTGTTTACCCGATCTTCATATCATGCAGAGCTGAGCTTTGCACAAACGCAAAGTTTTAATAACTTTTATAGTCTTGGCTTTGACCTGAATGCTGCAGGTAGTAGATTTTACAATCCATCAGCACCATCTGCATTTACCATCGCTTTAAGACTCAGCTACAGTTACTGAGCACAAAAAATGGCCAGGAAGCAGTCTTTTTGAATTAAATTAATTTAAAAAAAAATCAGGATCCCAGCACTTCCCAGGAAGAAGTATCTACATCAGGATCCAGGTTGTCCTTTGTTTCAAGTTCATCTGTATTATCTGTATCATCTGCAATAGGTAGCTCCGTTTCCTCTTCCGGTACATCTACGTCTTCTATATCAGTGCGCACATTCCGAATATCATCCTCTGATATCTGGTCGTCCTCGTCAGATAGATGTTCATGGATCCGCTTATCTGTTCCTTCATCGAACTTTTTGGGTTGTTTGTCTTCAGACATGGCAAGTATTTATTTTATTTCTTTTAAAGGTAGTTTTTCTCCTTGGGGGATAAAACCGGGATATTTCAATTTTACCTAAAATAGAGTTCAAAAACAATGCTATGAATTTTCCCGAATTGGGTATTCCAGGATTTCATCCACGATTTTGAATACCTCTTTTGGTGGAAAACTATTTACTATTAAATTTTTGAGCAAATTATTTATTGTAAATCAATAGATTACAAAGGTTGGTTAAAAAATACATTGTTGAAAAAGTAAAATAAACGATAGGTACCTGTACATTTGCACCCCCAAACCAAAAGAGGTATTTGGGGAAGAAACTAAATTAAAAATTTAAAACGTCGGCGGGGATAGCTGCCGGCACAAGTAAAAAAGACATGAGCAAATTACATTTCACCACCAAACATGCAAACGAGGCTACCGTGCAACGTAACTGGTACGTTGTTGATGGTACTAATCAAACCGTAGGCCGCATGTGTGCAAAGATTGCATCCGTTCTTAGAGGAAAGAACAAGGCCTACTACACTCCCCACGTAGATTGCGGAGATTACATTATCGTTACAAACTGCGAAAAAGTAAAGTTTACCGGTAACAAAATGGAGGAAAAAATCTACCTGACCTTTAGTGGTTATCCAGGTGGACAAAAAGGCGAAACTGCGAAGAATTTGCTGAATCGTCGTCCTGAAGTAGTTATAGAAAGAGCTGTAAAAGGCATGCTTCCTAAAAACCGTCTTGGTCGTCAGATGTACAAAAAACTATTTGTATATGTTGGCAATGAGCATCCACACAGTGCTCAGAAACCTGAGAACCTAACATTTACACAAATTAAATAATAACCCTTAGCGGTTATTCATTTATCCGCAGTAATAAATAATACAATGGAAAAACAAAAAAATGCAGTGGGCCGCAGAAAAGAAGCGGTTACCCGTGTATTCTTAAAGCCAGGTGCCGGTTCCATTACCGTTAATGGTAAGGATTACAAAACTTATTTCCCGCTTGTTTACCTTCAAAACCAGGTAGAAGCATCTCTGAAAGCTGTAGACAGTCTTGAAAAATTTGACATCGTGATCAACGCTACCGGTGGTGGTGTAAAAGGTCAGGCAGAAGCAGCAAAGCTTGGTATTGCACGTGCAATTCTTGAAGTAACTCCAGAGCTTCGTCCTACATTAAAAGCAGCAGGATTACTTCGTCGTGATTCCCGTAGCGTAGAGCGTAAGAAGCCAGGTAAGAAAAAAGCAAGAAAGAGCTTCCAGTTCAGTAAGCGTTAAGAGTAGTTTATGGATCATGGTCTATAGATCATGGTACAACAAATCTTAAAAACAGGAAAATAAAAATTTTTAAATAAAAAGGTTTAGAGAATAAAGAGGGTGGGTTTTCCCATCATCTATGATCCATGAACCATCAACCAAAAGACAATGGAAAATAATACTTCCTTACAACAGCAACTCCTGGAAGCAGGTGTACACTTTGGTCACTTAAAGAAAAAGTGGAACCCAAAAATGTTGCCTTACATCTTTGCTGAGAAAAAAGGCATTCACATCATTGACCTGAACAAAACCGTAGAAGGACTGCAGGAAGCTGCAGCTGCTATGAAAGCAATTGCACGCAGCGGAAAAAAGATCATGTTCGTAGCTACCAAAAAGCAAGCTAAAGAACTGGTACAGGAAGCTGCAATCCGTGTAAACATGCCATTTGTTACAGAAAGATGGTTAGGTGGTATGCTTACTAACTTCAACACTGTACGTAAGAGTGTGAAGAAAATGCAGAGCATTGATAAAATGCTTGGTGACGTAACATCAGAAGGTCTTATCAAAAAAGAGCGTCTGACACTTACACGTGAGCGTGATAAAATGGAAAAAGTACTTGGTGGTATCGCTGCAATCAGCCGTGTACCAGCTGCTTTATTCATGGTAGATATAGGTCATGAGCATATCGCACTAAGTGAGGCCCGCCGTTTGGGTATCAGCACTTTTGGTATGGTAGATACTAACTGCGATCCGGGAAAAGTTGATTTTGCTATCCCAAGTAACGATGATGCTTCTAAAAGCATCGCTATCATTGTAAACTACATCACTGCTGCTATAGCTGAAGGACTTGCTGAGCGCCAGGCTAATAAAGATGAAGACCAGGATAATGATACTGAAGAAACAGCAGAAGCAAAAGCAGCACGTTTTGAAAAACAACAAAACGATGGTGATGACAAAGGCCGTAGAGGTGGTCCCGGTCGTTCTCCAGGTGCTCCACGTCGCAGAGTTGGTGGATCTACACCAGGTGGTGCCGGCGGACGCAGGCCTGCAGCAGGCGGTGGTGGTGGTGCACGCTAGTTCACAACCTAACCGGGTCTGAAAATGATCAGCAACTAATATAATTTAATACACACAACATAAAAAATTGCCGGCCCTTACCGGCTGGCAATTTTTCTTACATAAATAATCAAATATTATGAGCGCTACAATAACCGCAACAGATATAAACAAATTACGCCAGGCTACCGGCGCCGGTATGCTTGACTGCCGTAAAGCACTTACAGAAAGCGATGGAGATTTTGAAGCAGCTATCGACTGGTTGCGCAAGCAAGGCCAGAAAGTGGCAGCAAAGCGTGGTGACAGAGAAGCCAAAGAAGGTGTGGTTCTGGCAAAAACAACTGCTGACAACAAAACTGGTATTGTATTTTGCATCAGCTGCGAAACTGATTTCGTGAGCAAGAATGCAGAGTTCGTTGCATTTTCTGAAAGCATCATGAATGCTGCTATTGAGCACAATGTACAATCTACAGAAGCGCTGAACAATACTGAGATCAATGGAGCTAAGGTTTCCGATATGATTAATGATAAACTTGCATCAATAGGTGAGAAAATAGAGATCATCAAATTTGAAAGAGTAGAAGCTCCGTACGTAGCCAGCTACATTCATGGCACAAACCGTATGGGTGTGTTGGTAGGATTTTCTGCAGAAGCAGGCGATGCGGGCAAAGACGTAGCTATGCAAATTGCAGCTATGAATCCTCTGGCAGTAGATGAAACTTCTATCTCACAGGAGGTAAAAGACCGTGAGAAGAACATTGCTATCGATATGATAAAAGCAGAAGGTAAGCCGGCAGAAATGGCGGAAAAGATCGCTGCTGGTAAAATGAATAAATTCTTTAAAGACAATACCCTACTGGCACAGGCTTTCGTAAAAGATGGCAACCAGAGCGTAGAATCTTACCTGAAATCAGTGAATGCTGATTTGAAGGTTACAGAATTTAAAAGAGTTGCTTTAGGGTAATAATTAAATAATAATTTTAAGAAACCGGTTCGTGAAAAGCGAGCCGGTTTTTTTATGCGGGTTTAAATCCACTTCTTTTTATAAGCAATATTTATAGCCTGGGCTCTGCAGCTCACATGAAGTTTGTCATAAATATTAGAAGCATGCTTGCGCACTGTAAGCGGAGAGATGAATAACTTTTCCCCGATCGCTTTATAATTTTTTCCGCTGACCATTTCTTTTAGTACATCCATTTCACGCTCACTTAGCCCTGCATTGTCAGCTTTGGCGATTTCATTTTTATCTTCAATACTCGTTACAGGTCGGGGCATTTGCCTGAGCAGGTCCATGGCTTTCCTGGCAATGGCAGGGCTCATGGGAATTCCGTTGTGTTCGTAAACATTTGTGATGGCATCTATAATATTAACTGCAGATTCTTCTTTTAGCAGATAGCCATTAGCACCGGCCTTTATTGCTTCAAAGATTTTATCATTGTCTTCAAAAATAGTAAGTACAATAAACTTGATGTCCGGCCATGAAGAACTAGCTATCATGATTGTTTCTATGCCATCCATTAACGGCATTTCAAGATCCATTAATACAACATCCGGGAGCCAAAGAGCGGTTTTAAGTTGTTCCAGGAAATCCCTTCCATTCTTAGCTTCAATCTGCAGAACTACTTCTGCATATGCTGATAACTTTTCTTTGATAGTTTGCCGGTTGATGAGCTTATCATCTACTATTGCAAGGGTAATAGGCATAATGTAAGATGATACTAATTTTTAGAAATAGTTATACTCTTTCAAGATTATTTTATTTAAATATTACAAATTATTATTTCGGTTCCAATGTCCAATTCTGATACAAATTTTAAAGAAAATCCAGCTTCTGCAGCACGCCATTTCATGTTGTCCAGGCCATTTCCTTTAGACACAGTTTCAGGATTAAATCCTTTCCCATTATCAGCTATTAACACACTGCAACTAATATTACATTCTAATTGATATTTGATTTCTGTTGCCCCGCTATGTTTTAAGATATTCTGTATAGCTTCCTGTAAAATTTTATTGAGGTGTATAGCCGCAGATGCAGAAAGAATTTTGTTGTCTATTTCCTGGTCTTCGGAAACGAAGTTTATGTGCTCAAAATTCTGTAGCAGTTTTAAACAATAATGTTTGAATGAATCATTGAACTCTGTTAGCGATATTTCTTTATTGTTTAATACCCATATAGTTTCTCTAAGGCTGCTAAGGATTTGCTCGGCATTGACTTTCATTTTATCCAGTTCTTCATCACCAGTATGACGGCTCTTGAGTTTTTCCACATTCGCCAACAATGCAGTAGTATAAGCGCCCATATTGTCGTGCAAGTCCCGGCTGATGCGGTGACGCTCGGTCTCCAGTTCTTCCTGCATTTGTAAAAATGCCAGTTGCTTATTATATTTTCTCCTGCTTAGCCATTGGAAAGTAAACCATACTATTCCTGCAAACAATAAAGCTGCCGCCAAGTAAAACCACCAGCGTTGATAGTAAGGAGGGACAACAATTATTTCCAGGATTTTTTGAGGCTTTGCTCCTGAATTAAATTCATGATTAACTACAAATTCAATAGAATATTTGCCGGGGGCTAGTGCCAGGTTTAGTTCTTCCTGGTGACGCAGGTTTATCCACTTGTTTTTTTGCCCGCCTATTCTGTATTGATAGTTATAATACCCGGAGAGGTTTTGTCCCACAGCGGAAAACCTTAAACGGACCTGGTTATCAGGGTAGAAAAGTTTTATAGTTTTCATATTCCAAAACGCTGTGTCTGCAGGAAAAATCTTTTCTGGAGTAGCAATTGATGTGATTTTAAAATCCGGTATATCATCCAAAGCCGAAATCTCCCCGGGATAAAAAGAATTTATACCATTGATGCCAGCAAAATAGAGTTTCCCTTTTTCTGTAATAAAAGCTGCTCCATTATTAAACTCATCATCCTGCAGTCCATCCTGTTTGCTGAGGTTATATACTTTTCCATTCTTTTCTAACCTGCTGATGCCGGCATTATGACTCGCCCATGCACAGCCATTTTTATCAATAAGTACAGCATTTATAGTTTCATTTGGCAAGCCATTTTTTTTATTAAACACATGTAACAACTTTGCATCAGGAGAAAAAAGATAAAGCCCTTTCAATGTGGCAATCAGCCAGTTTTTTTCCCATTTGTTTATTCCTATTATAATTAACCCTTCAGCATGTGCATTTGCCAGACAGCGTTTAAAATAATTTTTTCTGTCATAAAATCCAGGGTCAGCCGATCGGATTTTATAATCAGTCAATTGTTTTATTTCTAAACTATCAGCATGGTTCATATTATTAACCGTGTAAGTAGAAGAATTATATTCCACCATTAATTTACATGGTGAGGAGGAAGGATAAATAAATCCTGTACCAGACGGCATAAGTTGTGAATAATAATCAGGTAAAAATTGATTTGATTTTGATGCTGCCCGTAATGCAGTCAATGTCAATGTTTTTGTATTAAGCAAAAAAGGCACGGGATTACGGAAAACAAAAACTACATAATGGTCATTATCTATTTTCCCAATAGTACTAATTATGTTTTCGGAAGTGTTCTTGTTTGTGCTGATACTGAAATGCCTGATTAAATTTCCTGCCGTATCAAGTACCAGCAAACCACTTCCGTAAGTACCAACTATGATTTTATTTGTAGAATCATTTACCAGGAAACATTTAATAAAGTTGAATGCATTGCTATTTTGGCGGATAAGTTGTATTGGTTGAGAACAAGTATTGATCTTGTACAACCCATTAATGTTGCTCCCCGCCCACAGGTTACCAAGCCGATCAAAATAAGCGCTGGAGAAATAGCCGTTCTCAAAAAAAGGTTTGCCCTGGAGATTTATATATTGACGTTTAAATTCCAGCTCTTTGAGGTCGAACTCCCAGAGTTCATTTTTTAAAACAAGAAGAAGTGTCTTTTCGTTCTTCCTGATAAGCTGGTTGGGCCGCCTGTATTCTATCATTCTAGAATGACCTGGATACCTGATTTGTTTTACAGGTTCTTCTTGTCGGTTTGTAAATACGGCGACTTTCTCATCATCAAATTCAAGATAGCATTCTTCATTTATTTTAATAAAAGTAAAAGCTGCATTTATTTCATTTCCGTACCAGTTATTCATTTTCTTCCCGAAAGAGGATGACAGTATATTCTCTGCTTTGGGATCTGTAGAAATTGTAGTTCTTTTTGGTGGCGTTGTGGTTATAATTTTTGTTTGTTTATTGATATAAAATTTTCCTTTCCAATTTTCTGCAATGAAATAATTACCAGAAGAAAAAAAGTTATAGGAGGAGAGTGGATTACTAAAACCAAATGGCTGTAGGTGATGAATGAAGGTGTGGGTGGTTGTTGAGTACACAGAAAAACCATGGTTATAGAAAATCCATATCTCTTTTTTTGTTACTTCTTCCAGGCCCTTGAAAATAATTCCGGGAAGCTCATGAATACCAGTACCGTAAGCCACTTCATGAAAACGGCTGCCATCAAACCATTGAACAGCATCGTCGCTAAGCAACCACATAAAACCATTTTCATCTTCGCAAATATCTTTGATATTCTGATCAGCCATACCAATACTACGGGTAAACAAACTGTATTTGCAGCGTTGTTCGGTTTGCGCAGTACTGCTGGATATACCAATGAAGTATACCAAGAGCATAAGCAAATATTTCTGGTAGCTAAACACGTTACCAAATGTAATGCGGTATTCGTTCAAATTACTTTTTACACAAAAAATACTCTTGCGGTAGTATTGTTCTTGTTGGCATAGTACTGCACTTTTGTGGTCAATCCTCCCATCCTAGCCCAACACTTTTAAATTTGTCTTTATTAAATACACCCAAAATGAAACCTATAATTATAAAAAATTTTCTACTACTAATTCCATGCGGATTTGTTTCCGCATTTTCTTTCGCCAATAACATAACCGTTGCTAACGCTATACTCTCCGCTCAAAATACAACAGCTAAAACAGAGATCATAAACTTTGATGTAGCCTGGGAAAATGGCTGGAGAACATCTACCAATGAAAACAATTATAATGGCGCCTGGATCTTTGTGAAATTCCGCAAACAGGGAACCACAGATTGGCGCCATTGTACTGTTGTACTTGCCGGCTCTACACCTGCTACAGGAGCTGCATTTAAAGTACCAGCAGATGGTTAATGTGCTTTTATTAACTAACTCCAGGTATGTTAGCAGAAAATCTTTCTATTAATGTCATCAATGCTATGGGGAAGGTATTGCTTCACCAGCGGTTGCCAGCAAATAGCCGGCAGTAGGTTATACTGAATTTGTCATCTCTTCCTTCAGCAACATACTATTAGCATGTAAGAGGGGCACAAACAAATGCTTTTTCTTCTGTAATTAAACAATAATAGGGTATAGGTATTGGAAACAAAAACGGCTACAAATTGTAGCTGTTTTTTTTATGTTATTTTAAAAATAATGGGGGAAAACAGGCAAAATCGCTTTGTTATTCTAAAGCCTCTTCATTTATAAAAGAGATTAAAATTTACTACGGGTCAATAATAAAACTTCACATTCCCAAGTAACCTGGTCTCTATAGCAGGATTAATGATGGCGATACTATCCAGTGTATTCTTGGTATACTTAGTACTCGTCAGGGTATACACATACACATTGCCACAATTTGGAGAAAGCAAAATGGATTGCGTGGTATAGTAGTAACTGATGGTATCCTTTGGAAGCGACTGAGACAAGCTAATCACAAATTTAGATGAGTCAGCATTTGGGTTCAGACCGAGGGAAAAGAAAAGTGGAGCTGGTGCGTTGGTGATCTGAGCCGTACCATTTAGATTAGTAACAGTAAGCGATGGGGGTGGTGCAGATATGTCATTTCCAGAAAATCCTTTAAGAAAAAAACTACCGTTTACTGTTGCCAGGCGGTTCTGGTCACATATGGTGTAATCGTCTTTGCAGGATAGCAAAAACACTCCACAAATAATGGAGGTAACTATCAAAATAGTCTGGATTCTTTTGGTCATAACAGATTTAAAGATACGGCAGGCACATCAAATGAAAACAACACGGATAAAACTTTTTAATTTGTTGAGATAAGCGATCTCAATCCGAGGTACTATTTCCTGGGGTCATGTCTTCAATCAGGGGTGCTGAAAAAATATTAAAACTTTTTCTATGGTAGCGGCAGAGCCCATGGCTTGCAATAGCATTGCGATGAAATGCGGTGCCATACCCTTTATTTTGCTCCCATCCATAATGTGCAAAAGAGCAATGGAGGTTTGCCATATATTCGTCCCGGTATGTTTTTGCCAACACACTTGCTGCAGCAATTGAAGCATACTGGCCATCACCTTTTACGATGCAGGCATGAGGTTTTTTCTTCCAGGGTTTAAACCTGTTACCATCTACCAACAAAAAATCGGGACATGTGTTTAGCATTTTCAAAGCCAGGTGCATTGCTTTATATGATGCCTGCAAAATATTTATTTTATCAATTTCCCTATTGCTTACAGAAGCTACAGCATAACAAAGGCTTTCTTTTTCTATAATCCCCCTGAGTAAATCACGATCTTCTTTCTTCATTTTCTTACTGTCATTCAGCAGGGGATGAGAAAAACTCCTGGGCAGTATAACGGCAGCTGCGAATACCGGTCCGGCATAACAGCCTCTCCCGGCTTCATCAAGTCCGGCTTCTAATAATTCCTGTTCGTTGTAATAAGATAATAACACTGGGCGCAAATATCCCAAAAATACAGGAGTGCAAAAAATGATAATTGATATTTATTCTCAACTCATTTATATAACCCGAATATTTCGGTTGTAGCTATCCTGTTCGATTAATATTATTAAGGTAATTTTGAACTTTCAGTTCTCTTAAACTAATTTCTTTTACTTCTGTAATCAAACTATAAATGAGCGATCAAAAACAATATAAAGGCATCAGTTCTACTGTAATACATTCCGGCCATGAGTCCAATGATGCTTATGCACACCTTACCCCGATATATGCCAGCAGTACTTATGTATTTGATGATGCAGAACAGGGTATGCGGCGTTTTTCAGGAGAAGAAAAAGGATATATATACAGCCGTTGGGGAAGCCCGAATTTTACTGAAGCAGAAGAAAAAATAGCTGCGCTTGAATCATTTGGTTTGCAGGAAAATGGAGAACCTACAAAACTAAAGGCTTTGCTACATGCCAGTGGAATGGCGGCATTGAGTACGCTGATGCTTTCTGTTTTAAAACCCGGAGACAAAATATTGTCCCACTATTCACTTTATGGGGGAACGCAGGAATTAATGAACAAGGTACTAAACCCGCTTGGAATCAGCACTACCATTGCAGACCTGCGGGATTTGCAAGTTGCTGAAGAAGCTATGGCTGCAGATGAAAGCATAAAAATGCTTTACCTGGAAACACCGGCAAATCCAACGATTCAATGTGTAGACCTGGAAGCACTTACCAAACTTGCGAAAGCAAAAAACTTAATCGTGGTGGCTGATAATACTTTTGCCACACCTTACCTGCAACAGCCTTTCAGGTATGGGGTAGATTTTGTGATGCATTCTACTACCAAATTTTTAAACGGACATGGTACAGCTATCGGCGGTGTGTTACTGGGAAAAGATATAGACCTGATGAATGGGCAGGTATTAAAAGTGCATCGCCTGCTTGGTGGCAACAGTAATCCTTTTGATGCGTTTTTACTCACACAAGGTATGAAGACCTTAGAACTGCGTATGCAGCGCCATTGTGAAAACGCCATGCAGGTGGCAAATTTTCTGGAGACACACGAAGCCATCGAAAAAGTAAACTACCTGGGTTTGAAAAACCATCCTGATTTTGCTCTGGCAGCCAGGCAAATGAAACATGCCGGACCAATGCTGAGTTTTGAACTAAAAGGCGGACTACAGGCAGGAATAAATTTTATCAATAAATTAAACATGTGTGTTAGAGCCGTATCGCTAGGCACCTGCGATACACTTGTTTCTCACCCGGCATCAATGACGCATTATGGCGTAGCTAAAGCCGACCGTGAGGTTTATGGCATCACTGACGGATTGATCAGGATGAGTGTAGGTATAGAAAATATTGAGGACATTTTGGAGGATCTGGGTCAGGCGTTGGGGTAAATTTCATTAACTGCGTGAAGCCATTGAAAATATATTTTCCCTACAGGAACTGAAAAAATAAAAAAGACTCCTACCTGAAATAATTCAGCCTCAAACTATCTGCCCAACCATTAGGGTTTTTTTCCAACACACTGCTGCTATACAATACAATTCCCGTGAGGGAGGGGATGCTTCTGATGGCTTTGATCTGACGGGGAAGTTGTGTCTTGTCTCTCCAGGCTGCATTGCTTCCGGCACGG
>JBBQYS010000061.1:0-18447 GCA_038208485.1 Chitinophagales bacterium | reverse complement strand
CTTCTATGGTGGATGACCTTACACCACTTCCGGGCATAATGGTAATTCTTCCGTTTGCCTGTTTGTTCATTTCTTGTAAAAGAGATGCACCTTCAAGAGCAGTTGTTCTTTGCCCGGAACTTAATATCCTGGTACAACCTGCAGTAATAATTTTTTCGAGTGCTTTTTCCGGATCGATGCACCTGTCAAATGCCCGGTGAAAAGTAACTTCCATAGGGAATGCCAGCTCCACAATTTTACTGATCGTATCTGTATCAATTTGTCCGTCAGGTAATAACATGCCGGTGACAATACCTTTGCATCCTAATTCTTTACAGATACGGATATCATCCAGCATGATGTTTACCTCATCATCTGTATAAATAAAATTTCCACCCCTTGGCCTGATCATCGGAAAACATGGGATAGATATATTTTCAACACAGAATTTTATAAAACCGTAGGATGGGGTAGTGCCACCGAAAGCACTATTCTCGCAAAGTTCTAAACGGTCTGCTCCGGCTTTTTCTGCAGCAACAGCAGACGCTGCATTGAATGCTATTATTTCCAGTAACGCCATCACCCAAAAAAATAAGGTGAAGCAATGATGCGGTTTTCCTTTGCATTTTTTATACTGTACACAAATCCTTTCCGAATGGCAAATGCACCGTGGTTACCGTTTTTGGCAAGCGCTAAAAAACCAACCTGGAAGGTTTTTGCTTTTTCAGGATCACGGTTTATAATACGCTGACAGGCTTTTTTACAAGCCATCCGGGGACTGTATCCCTGCCGCATAAATTCTACCACGAGGTGCGTACCGCAAATGCGAATGACTTCTTCTCCTACACCGCTGCTGGTGGCGGCACCAATTTCATTGTCTACAAAAAGCCCTGCACCAATAAGGGAAGAATCACCCACACGGCCATGAAGCTTAAACGCCATGCCACTGGTAGTGACACCGCCACTCAGGTCGCCATTTGCATCCAGCGCTACCAGCCCCATTGTGTCATGATTGGGTGAGCCATCTTCAAAAAAATTTGGCGCAAACGGTCCGTTGGTTTTTTTATTTTCTACGTTTATTTCTGGTTTATATTGGGAAGTCCTCAGCCAGTTTTCATAAGCTTTTTTCCCAGAATCTGACAATTCATCTTTCTCTAAAGGGAATCCATTCTGCATGGCAAAGTCCTGTGCGCCTTTTCCCGCCAGGAGCACATGGGGTGTGAGTTCCATCACTTTCCGGGCAACAGAGATCGGGTGTTTTATTCTTTCCAATGCAGCTACAGCTCCACAATTTGCTTTTTCATCCATGATACAAGCATCAAGTGTTACGATGCCATCACGGTTTGGATAAGCGCCAAGACCAACGCAGCAGTCTATTTTATTTTCTATGCTCATTGCCCCGGCTTCTATGGCATCAATCGCTTTTCCATTGTGGGAAAGTACCTCCCAGGCAGCAGCATTTACCGCCATACCACTATCCCAGGTGCTAATAACAACTGGTTTGATCCCGGATTTATTTTTGGTAGAAAATGAAAATGCTGCCCCGGCAAATACACCGAGTTGTAAAAAATCTTTGCGCCTCATGAGTTGGATTTATTTTTGGAAACTTAGTTTGGCCAACATTTCGGGAGAAATAGAATCAGCATATACTCCATAGGCCATCGAGAATACGCCTTTGAGTTTTCCATCGGTAGATTCTAATGCATAGACAACGTCCTGGTCTGCCGGGTTGGTATCTCCTTCAAAACGGTAGGTTTCTACAATCTCAAATTCCGAAGGAGAAAGACAGGCATCAGCATCATCACAAATCAATTGATCAAATGAGAGATTGAAATCTAAAGTAAATCCCCTGAGTTTTAGTGCAGTAAGCGCCTCAGTCACTGTATCGTATGCAAACATGTTATCCATTTAAAATGAAGAAATTTTTTTGTAGCAATTACGAAACCGGAAATCTATTTTACCGCTTCTTCCGGAGCTTCATCCGGCGTAGATTCATCTTCTGAATCCGGGATAAAAGCACCTTCTTCCTGTGCCGGATTACTTTCGTTATATCCTTTTTTAGGATCACTTTCCGCAGCCTGCTTTTTCAGGTCTTCGGCTGTTTCTTTTGTATCTTTTGGGTCTTGCATTTTTTTTTGATTAAAGTAATAAGTAAAAATTAAAAATTAAAAAGGATCATGGTTCATGGGAAAACAAAAGAAATATGATTTGTCTTTAGTCTAAATGTCTACCGTCTACCGTCTATCGTCTTTGCTCATGGTTCTTGGTTCATTGTTCATGGGAAAACAAAAGAAATATGATTTGTCTTTAGTCTAAATGTATATCGTCTAACGTCTTTGCTCATGGTTCATTGTCATTGTTCATAGGAAACAAGAGAAGTATGATTTGTCTTTAGTTTAAAAGTCTAAAGTCTACCGTCTACCGTCTATCGTCTACCGTCTTTACAATGGCCTGTTGGGGTCAAAATTTTCCAGTTCATTGCTTACTGCATTCAGGAATGTACTGCCGAGTGCACCATCAATAATTCTGTGATCGTAGCTCAGGGAAATGTACATCATGTGGCGGATAGCAATGCTGTCACCTTGCGGGGTTTCTATTACCATTGGGCGCTTTTTAATGGCACCTACAGCCATAATAGCCACCTGCGGTTGATTGATAATAGGAGTGCCCATAATACTTCCGAAGGTGCCAACATTTGTCAGAGTAAAAGTTCCTCCAGTGGTATCATCCGGTTTCAGTTTGCCGGTTCTTGCAGCATTCGCCAGGTTGTTCACTTGCTTGGTCAGGCCTATCAGGTTTAACTGGTCTGCATTTTTTATCACCGGAACAATCAGGTTGCCGGAAGGTAAGGCAGTCGCCATCCCAATGCCAATATCCTTTTTCACAATAATATTATCTCCATCTACAGAGCTGCTCAGCCATGGATATTTCTTTATACATTTTACAATTGCTTCTATGAACAAAGGAGTAAAAGTGATCTTTTCGCCTTCACGTTTTAAGAACTCAGATTTTATTTTATTTCTCCATTGTACCATATTGGTCACATCACATTCAGCAAAGCTGGTCACGTGCGGACTGGTCTGCTTACTGTCCACCATATGCTTTGCAATGAGTTTGCGCATACGGTCCATAGCAATGATCTCTACATTGCCTGTGTGACGTGCCGGTAAAGCTTCATTTTGTTTTTCTTCTTTTGGTTGCTGCCTTGCCACCGACATTTCCTGTTTTTGCTGCTGTGGTTGAGGAGCAGATTTTGCAGGAGTAGAAGAGGCAGATTTTTTACCTGAAGCTACGTAAGCAAGAATGTCTTTTTTGCTGACACGTCCGTCTTGTCCGGTTCCAGGTATTTGTTCCAGGTCAGCCATAGAGATTCCTTCGCTCTGGGCTATATTCAACACCAGTGGAGAATAAAACCTGATAGATGAAGCTCCGCCAGAACCTGAATTGCCGGCAGGTGTATATGGTACATTTGTTTGTGCTGAATTGTCCTCTTCTTCAGCATGTACATATTCAGGTTCTTTTTGATAAGAGGTATCTACCGGGAGTTCGCCGCCTGCCGCAGTTTCTATCCTGGCTATAACAGTACCTATTGGTACCACGTCGTTTTCTTTGAAAAGTATCTCAGTGATCTTACCTGCAGCGGTACTCGGCACCTCGCTGTCTACCTTGTCTGTAGCTATATCCAGTACGGCTTCATCCTGCTCCACCATATCACCGGGTTGTTTGTGCCATTTTAGTATGGTGGCTTCCATTATACTTTCGCCAAGTTTTGGCATGATCAGATCTGTTACACTCATATGGCTGATTTTTCTATTTTTTTATTGGCAAATGTAATTAAAATTGGCTGATGTGTTTTCTCAACCGCCTGAGCGTTGTTCTATTATAAAACGACGCAGGTAGTTCAGTGCATTTACGGCAGTTAGTTCAATGTTTTTTTTGCGGTCGAACCGAAACTGGAATTTTTTTGCAATGAGCTTCTTTTTATTCCCAACAGCTACCCAAACCATGCCAACTGGTTTATCAGCCATTCCGCCGCCGGGCCCCATAATGCCTGAAACTGCAACTGTATATGTCGTACCAAAAGCTTTGAGTGCGCCAGCTGCCATTTCCCTTACTACTTCTTCGCTTACTGCACCACATTGCATCAGGGTGGTTTTTTTTACATGCAGCAAATCTTCTTTTGCTTTATAAGAATAACTCACTGTACTTCCTTCAAACCAGGATGAAGCTCCCGGAACCAATGTAAGCAGATGAGCGATGTAGCCGCCTGTACAACTTTCTGCGGTACTCATTGTTTCATTTTTTTTCTGTAAAAGATCAGCAACAATTTGCTGCATGGTTACATCTCCTGTGGCAATCAAAAATTCTTTTACCAGCATTGTAAGGTTTGCAGAAAAATCATCCACTTCTTTTACCAGTTGGTCTTTATTTGTTCCCGAGGCGGAAAGCCTGAGGCGAACCATGCCATAATTTGGGAGGTAAGCCAGTTTGATATAGCCGGGCAATGAGTTTTCAAAATCCTGCAGTAAGTCTGCAATGGTACTTTCCCCCACGCCAAATGTGATATGGGTACGATGTATAAGATATGGGAACGAAAATTTTCCCACCAGGTATGGAATTACATTTTTTAGCATCATAGCATGCATCTCGTATGGTACGCCGGGCATGCTGATGAAAATTTTCCCTTCTTTGTTAAAGATCATCCCAGGTGCCGTACCCATTGAGTTTTGTATGATCTCTGCTACGTCAGGCACTTCGGCCTGTAGAATATTTCGCTCAGTAATTGGCCTCCGAAAAACTTCTGCAAAAAGATGTTGCACATTTTGCAAAGCAGCTTCATTGGTCACCATTTTGCCACCAAAAAAATTACATAATACAGGTTTGGTTATATCATCTGCTGTAGGACCAAGACCGCCGGTAATTAAAATAACATCACTGTAGGTTGATTCCTGTTGCAGAGCAGTATTGATCGCTTCTGCCTGGTCGCCTACTGCAACACGGCGGGTTACCGAGATGCCAAATTCAGACAAAGTTTGTGCAATCCAGGCGCTGTTGGTATCTATGACCTGGCCTATCAATAATTCATCGCCGATGGTGATAATGCTAAGTTTAATCATTCGTATTGCTAACTAAATTTGTTGTTGAAAAAAGATCATTTTATCAGATTAAAATATGAAAATGAATGGTGCAAATCTAATTCTATTCTATGGCTCTGTATAAAACAGAAAACATTACAGAAAGTTATGCACCCCGGTGGAAAAAAACTGGCTATGCTGGTTTCTAATTTGTAATACATTCACCCGGTAAAAAACTAAACTTTATGGAAGAACAAAATTTTAAAAATCACACCGGGCTGAGTTTCTGGTTCCACGGTGTTGTTTTGGGGATGATCCTCTTGGCTATAGTTGCCAGTTGTGTAAAACTATATCGTAACTGGGATACAGGCCTCGGAGGCTTATTAATGCCGGTAATTGCGCTCATCATCAGCATCAGCTTGCTGTTTGTTGCATTTAGTGCCAGGGGTTTTGCACTCAGGGCACAAGACAGGGCTATCAGAGCAGAAGAGAATTTGAGGTATTATGCCATTACCGGAGATTTGATGGACATGAAACTCACCATCAGCCAGGTTGTTGCATTAAGGTTTGCGCCAAATAACGAGTTGGTAGACCTGGCGCATAGGGCAGTAAATGAAAACATGAGCAATAAAGAAATTAAAATGGCGATCAAAAACTGGAGAGGCGATTACCACAGGGTTTGATGATAAGCGGGAAATTATTTTCCATTAATCATATTATCTACGCTGAATCTGCCGGGGCCAAGAAGAAATAGTGTAAAGAAACCAAACAGGAAAAGCACGGCAGTTTCACTTTCTGCAAAATTTCCATGATTGATGACAAAGAAAATATATGCCATGGAAAAAATAATTGGTACAGAAACGATCCTGGTAAAAAGGCCTATTATCAGGAATAATGAGCAGAAAAATTCTGCAAAAATCACCAGGCAGGCAGTAACTGTTTTACTCATTCCAAGAAAATGAGGCATGTTGGCAACAGTACCTTGAAAGTCTGAAAGTTTGCTGAAACCGTGTGTGAGCATGTATCCTGCAAACACCAGGCGAATAAGTAACATAGCAAAACTGAAAGCCGTAGCTGAATATTTAACCGAGGATATGGACCGCATAATTTAGTTTTAGAGAAAACAAGATAATTAAAAATTGATATTGGCGAAGTTTCTTTTTAGGGTGCATTTCAAATTGTCGCAGCAGCAAGTGGTTTGTGGAGACACAAACCACGGCAGATTTTAAAAGTTGATATTGGTGAAGTTTCTTTTTAATGTTCACTTCAAATTGTAGCAGCAGCAAGTGGTTTGTGGAGACACAAACCACGGCAGATTTTAAAAGTTGATATTGGTGAAGTTTCTTTTTAGTGTTCACTTCAAATTGTCGCAGCAGCAAGTGGTTTTGTGGGGACACAAACCACGGCACATTATTAAAAATTGATATTGATGAAGTTTCTTTTTACCAACCCCTTAACAACGATGTAAAATTGTATTTCTTTTGTTTGCAATGAAATTTTTTTTTCGCTTCCGGATTAAAGATTTTTTTTTGATCACTAACACTCCAACTTTTTTTAATGTTTAATAAAATCATCTTAGTCTTTATAGCAACAATTTCCTTCCAGTTTTGTTTTGCACAACCCACTCATACGTTTACTGACGTAGAGAAAGATTACAAGATTCTGCAGCAATATATCCTCGATGGACAATATGCTTATGCCTATACGCTTGCGGGAAAATTAAAAAATCTTTCGCCGGACCTTTACACCGCTCCTAAGGGATATATAAAAGATGATGTGGCGTATTACTATATTCTCTCCGAACTCAAATTGCAGCAACCAAGGGCCAAAGAAGATGCGGTTTTATACCTGGCAAAAACTACAAATGGTCCAAGGGTGAGTTCATTAAGTTACCAGCTTGGTCATGCTTATTTCCTGGAAAATAATTTTGAAGAAGCCATTAAATATTTTGATGCAGCAGGCTTCGAAAACCTGAGCAATGAAGAACTGGCAGATGCAAAATTTGAAAAAGCTTATGCGCTGTTTAACCTAAAGAGATTCTCAGAAGCCAAGCCTTTATTCAATGAGATCCATCAGCTGGAAGCCAATAAATATTATATACCTGCCAATTATTATTATGGTTTCATTTCTTATTATGATAAGGATTATACTGAAGCCCTTAATGCATTCAAAATTGTAGAACTCTATCCTGAATACCAGGGCGTGGTACCCTATTATATCACAGAAATATATTACTTCCAGGGGAAGAAAGACCTTGCTCTTAGTTATGGTGAAAGCATCCTGAAAAGAACACAGCAGTTGTATTATGTAAATCAGCTGAAGCTTTTGCTGGGTCAGATTTATTTTGAAAATAAAGAGTACAGCAAAGCCCTGCCTTTGCTTGAAGCTTATGTACAACAAAATGAAAAAGTAAATAAGGAGATTTTATACGAGCTGAGCTATTCCTATTATGTCACAGGAAAGTTCCCGCAGGCTATAGCAGGTTTCAAGCAATTGAGCAGCGAAAAAGATTCTATGGGGCAGAACAGTATGTATTTGCTCGGTGACCTTTACCTGCAAACGAATGATAAGGCAAATGCCAGGAGTGCTTTCCAGTATGGCGCTTTTAATAGTAGCAACCAAAAGCAACAAAAAGTTTCTTTATTCAATTATGCTAAACTCTCTTATGAGCTTGGCTATGAAGATGTGGCGTTGAAGGAAATGAAAAATTACCTGAACACTTATCCAAAAAGCGAATACGATACTGAGGCAAAAGAGATCATGGTAAGCCTGCTGGCCCGGACAAATAATTTCCGGGATGCGCTGAGCCTATACAACAGTTTTGAATCACCAACAGCCAACATGCAGAGAGTGCTTCCGCAGATACAGTATGGCCGGGCTATAGAATATTTAAATGACCAGAAACCTGCAGATGCAGACTTGTTGCTGGCAAAAGTTTTAGCTGATAAAAATGCCGGAAACCTTGCTCCTTTTGCAAATTTCTGGCGGGGCGAAATTGCTTACCGGGCCGGGAGGTATAATGAGGCAATTGGTTTTTTGACTAAATATATTCAGCAAAATGCACCAGCTGCAGGAGAAGCAAATTCAAGTTCTGCAAAATATTCACTGGCATATAGTTATTTGCAACAAGAAAATTACGCACAGGCAGGTCAATATTTTGAACAAGTGGCATCAGATAAAAGCAGTATTTCTGCAGCCATTGCAACAGATGCTTATGTGCGGGCAGCCGACAGTTATTTTATGCGTCGGGATTTTACCAAAGCAAATGCCATGTATACTCAAGTTGTAGCTACAGGCGGTCCGCAAGCAGACTATGCTTATTACCAGAAAGCTTTGATTGCGGGTGTGAAAAACAGTAATGATAAAATAAATATGCTGAGCAACCTGCCAAAGCAATATCCGGGCAGCAGCCTGCTGCAGGATGCGAATATGGAAGTAGCGATAGCTTATATTGCTGATGAGAAATTCAGGAATGCCATTCCTTTTTTAAACGCAGTAATAGCTTCTAATGCTGAGGGCTTGAAGCCAAGGGCCTATCTGAAAAAAGGACTGGCTTATTATAATGACAATAACAACAGTGAAGCACTCCTTGCATATAAAAACCTTATCAGCAAATATCCGCAGAGTAGTGAAGCTGATGAAGCAGTAGACATCATAAAAGACATCTATATAGAAGATGGAAACCCTGCAGCATATGTAGCTTTAATGAAAGAAAATGGACGCATAGTTTCTGTGTCTCAAGCCGATTCTTTGACTTATAGCGCAGCCTTACAACGCATCAATAACAACGATTGCCCGGCTGCAATCAGCAGTTTGCAAAATTATCTTTCTACCTACCCGGCAGGAGCCTATAGAACCGAAGCCAATTACAACCTGGCTGTTTGTTACCAAAAAGGAAAAGACAATTCAAATGCATTGAAGTATTATGCTGCTGTGACTAATGCCGGCTTGAGTAAATATTTTGAAAGGTCGGTTTTAGAACAGGCACGCATTTATTATTTTGAAGAAAAGGATTATGTAAAAGCAAAACAGAGTTTTGAACTGCTGCTGAAAAATGCGGTAAGCCAGGAAAATCAACTGGAGGCATTGCGTGGACTTGTGCGCAGCAACTATTATTTAAAAAATTATGCCGGTGCACAGGATGCAGCAGCAGACCTTGTTTCCCGGAAAGGAATAAACACTGATGATAAATCTGTAGGATACCTGGTACTGGGTAAATCTCAACAAGTAGCGGGCAATTGCAAGGATGCAATCACTTCGTTTGGAAGTGCAGCAGCCATCAATAAAACTGCCTGGGGAGCTGAAGCGAGGTACGAAATTGCGAATTGCCAGTTTAATCAGCAAAACTATAAAGGGGCAGAAAAAGCTGCGCTTGCAGTCATTAAAGAAACGGGCTCTTACGATGAGTGGGTAACCAAATCTTATATTTTGCTGGGAGATATTTTTATGCAGCAAAAAGATTATTTCAATGCAAAAGCAACTTACGAAAGTGTAGCAAAAAATGCGAGCATGGACAACCTGAGAAAAGAAGCTGCAGATAAACTGGCAGCTGCAGTAGAGGCAGAGAAAAGAGAATCAAAGATCAAATAATCAAATCAACTTACTAATCATATTACAGGAATCGTATGAGGCAATCCTTAAAAATATATTTCAGCATTTTTCTTTCTGCAACAGGATTTATTTCTTTTGCACAAAAAGATACGGGAAAGGTAATCACCATTACATCCGCTTACAAGCCGGTGCTGATGGAGCCTGCCAAGATCAATTTCTCCGGCACACAGCTTTCACCGGATAAATCTCTCCCGCAATTGGCTTATGATATTCCAAAACAGAATCTTTTTTATTCTTACCTTCCTATTCCGCTCAGGCCACTGGCTTTGCAGGCCGATACCAGTATCAACCTGGGAGACAGGTATTTTGTAAAAGCTGGTTTTGGTAACCTTTCTACACCTTACCTGAGGGCAGGAGCAAGTTTTGGAGATGGGAAAACCAGCCTGGTAAATATTACTGCCGACTATCATTCTTCCAAAGGAAAAGATATACAGTTCCAGGATTATACTTCGCTTGCGGTGCAATTGGATGGAAGCTATTTCCTCCCAAAAAATGAATTGTTTGGTGCTTTGCATTTTTCAAAAAATGATCGTTTTTTGTATGGCTATGATCATATTGCATTTCCTTCTGTGAGTAAAGCTGACATCAAACAAAACTACCAGGATGTTGGTATCATGATGGGTGCAAAAAATACGGCTATCAATAAATTAGGCATCAATTACCGGCCAACATTATCTGTAGACCTGTTTAAAAACGGTAATGTAGCAGATGAACTTTTGGGAAAATTTAATCTTCCATTACAAAAGAATTTTGATGACCAACTTTCCGCTAAAATTGATTTCACTGCAGACATTTCCCGGTATACTTTAAAAACAGGAACTGTTGATTCTATTATCAATAATAACCTGGTGTTTGTGACACCTTCTTTGTCTTATAATTCACCGGTAATAAAACTTACCGCAGGTGCAACACCTGCCTGGAACAACGGAGAGTTTAATCTTTTGCCATCCGTAACGGGCGAAATACAACTGGCGGATAAAATATTTGCCATACAAGGTGGATGGGTAGGGCGTTATATCAAAAATTCTTATAAAAGCTTAACCACTCATAATCCATACATAGCACCCCTCACGCAACAATACAATACAAAAGAAACAGAATATTACGGAGGTATAAAAGCTACAGTTGCCAATCATTTTACACTAAATGCCAAGGCGGGAATTGTAAAATATGAGGACCTTCAGTTGTTCCTGAATGATACAAGTGCTGCCTCAAAAGAAAACGTGATTAAGGTTGTAAACGAATCAAGAATAAAAAACTTCCGGGTGCATGGAGATATCAGCTACCTGGCACAACAAAAGTTTTCCTTTAATGCCGGGCTAACACTGAACGCTTATACCGGGCTAAGGGACAACGATAAAGCCTGGGGAACATTGCCAATGGAATTTACAGGTGCATTGAGGTGGATGCCAATAAAAAAATTGCAAATCAAATCTGACCTGTATCTTTTCTCCGGGACCAAATACCTGGCAAAAGGGAATAGCACAAAAACCACGGATGGTGGCACTGACTTAAGCGCAGGTGCTGAATATAAAATAAACAAACAACTGAGTGTATGGGCCGATGTAAATAATATCCTGAATGATAAATATGAAAGATGGCACAATTATCAGGTATATGGTACTAACTTTACGGGCGGTATTCTCATCAGGTTTTAAAGTATATTATGGAGCAACTTCTCTGCACTTATCTTATCAGTCATAAGCAATGTCCTATCCCGGGTATTGGCAGATTGGTCATACAAGAAACCCCGGCACAAACCAATATTACAGACAAAATTGTGAGTCCACCAGCTCATAGGCTGGAATTAGAAAAGTCCATTTTTAATGAAACTGACCTCACGGCTTATGTAGCAGCAGGAAAAGCTGTATCACAAAAAGATGCTGAATTATTGCTGGCAGATTATGGAAGTACAATAAAATATCTTCCTTCTCATGGCACGCTACAGTTTGGAAGGCTGGGTAGTTTTTATAGAGATGCACAGGGGGGGTTGTTTTTCAAAGATAACAGTGATGCCGGTAGGTATTTTGTTCCTGTAAATGCCCAAAAAATTATCAGGCCAAATGAAATGCACCATCTGCTGGTAGGAGACAGACAAACGACCAGTACAGAGATGAATGAATTCTATGGTGCCGAAGAAAGAGTTAGTAAAAAGAAATGGTGGATCGGGGCATTGATTATTTTAATTGTAAGTGTCACTTTGATTGTACTGCATTATAAGAATTGGAATAACAGCAGTTTGGGCAATCATCAGCCTTTTTAGATATATTGCATGTGTTTACACAATAGCATAGTTTGAGTTTATGATCCATTATTCTACCTGCCCTGTTTGTGGCAGTTCTGATATATCTTTTTTCCTGGCTGCAAAGGACCATACGGTATCCCATAAAACTTTCAATATTTTTCGTTGTGGTTTCTGCACGGCTGGTTTTACCCAGGACGTTCCCGGTCAGGAAGATATAGGCCCCTATTACCAGTCAGAAAATTATATTTCTCACAGCAACACCAATAAAGGACTGGTCAATAATTTATACCATAAAGTACGCAACAGAACCCTGCAACAGAAACGGAAACTAATTTGCACCAGTACCGGGCTTAAGCAGGGAAATATTTTGGATATTGGTGCTGGTACAGGAGCTTTTTTGCAGCAAATGAAAATTGCAGGGTGGACTGTAACCGGGCTTGAACCGGATGAAGGTTCCAGGAATTTATCGCAAGAACTTTATGGGAATTTACTGCAGCCGGCAGAAGAATTGTTTCGCTTACCAGCAAAGCAGTTTGATGCCATTACTATGTGGCATGTATTGGAGCATGTACATGGGCTTCATACATATGTTGAGCGCCTGAAGGAGTTGTTAAAAGATGATGGCAGGATTTTTATTGCAGTGCCAAATTATACTTCTTACGATGCAGAACATTATGCTGCGTTTTGGGCTGCTTATGATGTACCACGTCATTTATACCATTTCTCTCCACAATCTATGGATGTACTTTTAAGCTCACAAGGGTTAAAAGTTCTGGATCATAAACCAATGTGGTACGATAGTTTTTATGTAAGTATGCTCAGCGAAGGCTATAAGAATGAAAAAGCGAATATTCCTTCTGCTGTTCTTACAGGTTTGCGTTCAAATATTAAATCCGTTAAAAATGTCAAAAACTGCAGTTCGGTGATTTATGTGATCGGAAAAAATAAGGAAATGTAGATAATTTTGTTGAACAATTTGTTTAAATATTATCCGTTAGCATAAACAAATGGTTGGAAACACAAGAATTAAAAAACAAAATTGCTCCCGGTGTCAGTTCACGATTTCGGCATTGGCTTACCCGAAGATATTTGAGCAAGGTTTTTGATAAATATTATAAGATAGATGAATATGCAGGAGATACTTAAGGCCCGGTTTGGCCTTTATTGATTTTAAAACGCAAGGGGTGAGCCTGGGCAGAATTTGAACCGGCTTCTGTAAGCAGTTTTTTTTAGAATTTCAATGAGAATTAAAGCAGTGAATTATTATGGTAAATGAATTTGTTTCAACGTCAAAAAAAATATTGGTTTATGACGACGATCCTGAAATTTTGTTGTTATGCAAAGCAATATTGGCAAATTATAAATTTAAGGCTGAAACACTTCCGAAGTGTGATAATATCCTCGAGGATATTACTACAATAGAGCCCGACTTAATTCTCATGGATCTTTGGATACCGGAAATAGGAGGAGAGGAAGCTGTGCGGAGACTTAAAAATGATAAATCAGGAAAAGAAATTCCGGTCTTGCTTTTTTCTGCTAACCCTGATATTGCTGAGATCTGCGCTAAGGTAAAGGCAGATGGGTATATAGAAAAACCTTTTTCTATTCGTTTTTTTATTGATAAAATTAATTCAGTGATTTAATAGCATCAGTCTTCTGGAAGCGCATACCAATGGGTATACATTTTTCTAAAAATTGGATGGATAAACGCCAGCAGTAAAATGGGGCCGGCGATCTCTGCCAGGAATAAAAAGTCATAATCATAACCAGTGTAAATATAGATGGCTGGGTGCAGCGCACCGGTAATATTTGTAGTGCAGCGCACCGGTAACAATTGTAGGTGCAGCGCACCGGCCTATTATCTCCAACATAAATAAATGAGATGAAATCGTGCTCTATAAATTCCAATTCAAGCGTGATCTGTAAATCCCTGGCAGGCGATATCCAACAACTCCATTATTTCCAACCTGCAGAATATAGGTCGGTGCGCTGCACCTGGACGTACTTAATAATAACCAGGTCTACAAACAGGTCGGTGCGCTGCACCTGGTTTTCCTACATATAACCAGGGGTACAAATACCTGGAAATATAAAAGTTGCGTTCACAACGCAGTAGGTTTAGTAGCATTTATAATATTTGTAGCACCACCGGCAATAATTATAGCCGCAGCGCACCGGTCTGGGTTTCCTACTTATCAACCAGAGGTACAAATACCTGGTAATATAAAAGTTGCGTTCACAACGCAGTAGGTTTAGTAGCATTTATAATATTTGAAGCACCACCGGCAATAATTGTAGCCGCAGGTGCAGCGCACCGGCAATATTTGTAGCAGCGCACCGGTAATATTTGTAGTGCAGCGCACCGGTAACAATTGTAGGTGCAACGCACCGGCCTATTATCTCCAACATAAATAAATGAGATGAAATCGTGCTCTATAAATTCCAATTCAAGCGTGATCTGCAAATCCCTGGCAGGCGATATCCAACAACTCCATTATTTCCAACCTGCAAATTCCACGTCGGTGCGCTACACCTAATCAGGAGTTACTAATAACAGACATAAAAAAGCTGCGTTTTGGTAAACGCAGCTTTTTTAAAAAAATCATATAATCTTATTGTTGAGGACTATCCTTCCTGGTTGGATCATTTGTAATTACTCCCGGTATTTCACTCGAAGCTTTTTGCATCTCATCAAATTGCTTTTTCATGTTCAGCAAATTCTCCATCAGGTAGTTATTGCGTTTTTCCTCATCATCCATATTGTCTCTTTTAGATGGTGGAAGATTTTGGTAATAGGCTGCCTGTTGTTGCATGTCTTTTAATAATGCTGAAGAAACTTTTTCTGCAAGTTTTGTATCCTCGGCCAGTAATGCGGCTTGCAGGAACTGCAATGAGAACTGGTTTTGCTGCTGGTAGCGGCTCACCAAACCATAAGGCATATTTTCCTGCAGCATCATAGAATCGCAACGGTTCAGCAACGCTCTTGCCTGGTCTTTCTTGCCACTTACGGCCAGGCTGATTGCTGCCTGTGCATACGCAAGACGGATACCATTCAGGTGCCTGCGGTTTTCTTCATCGTAATAAGTGCCCGGAACATTTGCATTGCCAAACTTAAACTTCTCCATCATCACCTTCACTACCCATGGTTGGTTTACTTCTCCCTGTTTGATTGGTACCAACCTATACGTAAGTCCATCCTGGCGCAGGTAGTTTACAAAACCTAATTCATCATACAATGAAGTAAAATAAATAGGACGCTTCCAGGCATTAGCTGCAATGATATTAAGGATAGCCGCATCATTTTTATACAATGCAGTTTTAGGTATTGTAAATGCAAGTTGGTTTACAATGCTATCACCAGGATCCACCGTTCCGTTTGATCTCACCAACGCCTGGTCTACAGGTACAGTTACATTTTTAGCCGGGAAAATATTGATGATACCTTCGGGTCTCCTCATTGATCTTCCGTCCGCATCACTACCGGCATAGTCCTTCATCATAGTATACAAATCCATAGGAGCAGCTGCATCTACACCAGGAACAGGTGCGTTGTATACTACATCCCGTTTGTTACCTTGTATCTGCTCGGGTGTCCATATGGCATCAATAGGGTCACTATTATTTACTTTATACCGCAGTTGATTAATGTACCAATCCGTTCCCAGCAAGCTGCTGTTGATCACCCTGATATCTGTACGTATACCCTGTACTTCCTGTGCATACCACAGCGGGTAAGTATCATTATCGCCAAAAGTGATCAGGATCGCATTGGGCGCACAACTCTCCAGGTAATTTATGGCCAGGTCACGGGCAATAGTTTTTTGGCTACGGTCATGGTCATCCCATTCCTGTGTAGCCATAAGTACCGGCACAGCCAGCAGGCAAAGCACGAAAGCCGCAATAGCAGCAGTGCGGGAATTCTTCAACACTTTTTCAAACAGTTCTTTTACATACAAAACGCCGAGCCCGATCCAGATGGCAAAGGCATAGAAAGAACCTACATAAGCATAATCCCTTTCCCTTGGCTGGTTGCCGGCCTGGTTCAGGTAAATACAAATGGCAAAACCTGTAAAGAAAAACAGGAGGCCCGTAACCAGGAAGTCTTTTTTATCTTTTTTGTATTGGTAAAAAAGCCCCAGTAAACCAAGTATAAATGGCAGGGCAAACAGCTTATTATTTGCTTTATTATTCTTGATCGTATCCGGCATCGTACTCTGGTCGCCAAGGCGGAGGTTATCATAAAAACCAATACCCGTTTTCCAGTTGCCATCCCGCACATTACCCATGTTCACACCCTGTACATCATTTTGTTTACCGGCAAAATTCCACATGAAATAACGCCAGTACATCCAGTTCAGCTGGTAGCTGATAAAGAAACTAATATTCTCTGCCATGGTCGGTGCACGTTCATAGCTACCATCTTTTAATTTTTCTATCCCGGCAAAGTTGGCGTAATAATCAGCATGCCTTTGATCATTACTCTGGTCCCACATCCGAGGAAAAATATGTTTGTCTTCCGGTGCATATTGGTAAGATTGTTTGATCCCACCTTCTTCATACCTGCCTTTTCCTTTCAGGTAGCTCATGCCGTTTTCTTTCATATCCGGCGAGCCATTGGCATCACGCAATACATCTGCGGTAAAATCCTGTCCGTAAAGAATCGGCCAGTCACCGTACTGCTCACGGGCTACATAGCCAACCAAACTTACGGGGTTATCTACATTAAACATATCTACCGAAGGATCTGCATTACTTCTTACCAGCGTAGTAAAGTAAGTGGAGTAACCCAGCAACATGAATAAAAAACTCCAGAGACCAAGTTTCAGGAAGTTCCAGTTTCTTTTTTTAGCGTAGCGGATACCAAAAAACGCCAACGCACTTATCAATATAAAGAAGAACGCAAACCCAATAAAGAAAGGGGCGCCAAATCCATTTACAAAAAGAATGTCCATGTTACCTGCACCCTTTATGCTCCATTGTATCACCGCTTTTTGTACCACACCTGTGATTACACAACCGATCAGGAAAGCCCAGAAAGCTCCCCATTTAGTTACCTCATATCTTTTAAAATAATAGATCATCACCATAGCCGGGATGGTCAGCAAGTTGAGCAAATGCACACCAATACTCAATCCCATTAGATAAAATATAAGAATGATCCACCTGTCGGCACGGGTAAAATGCCCCTTGATGCCGGCTTCATTTTCTTCCGTAACCGCATGCTCCCATTTGAGCATACACCAAAAAACCAGCGCAGTAAAGAAAGAAGACAAGGCATACACCTCAGCTTCCACCGCACTGTACCAGAAAGAATCAGAGAAAGTATACGCAAGCCCACCAACAGTACCAGCCGCCATAATCAGGAAAATATTGTTCTGCGTCAGTTCCTGGCCGTCCTTCACTACTATTTTGCGGGCAAAATGCGTGATGGTCCAAAACAGGAAAAGAATCGTAAACCCACTCGCAAGAGCACTCATCAGGTTCAGCCCGCTCACCGCATTCTCCGGGCCAAAAGGCGCCATGAACAAACGGCCAAGCAACACAAACAACGGGGCTCCCGGCGGGTGGGGGATCTGTAGTTTATAAGCACTCGAAGCGAACTCTCCACAATCCCAGAGACTGCCCGAAGCTTCCATCGTTAAAATATACACAAGGCAGGCAATCAGGCACACAGACCATCCTGTAATAGTGTTGATACGTTTAAAACTCATAGCAATTCTTTATTAAAGTGTCGCAAATATAATAATGTTTGTGCAGGGTAGTGGGTTGGGGAGATTTTTTTAATAACTATTAGGAAAAGGGAAAGATATGGAAGGGTGGAGCAGTGGTGGAAAATAGTTGAACGATAGTAAGAAAGGCATTGGGGCCGTCAGCGGTAGAAGGTTGGTTCAGCTTCAGTTCCGGCTATCACTGCAAGCCCTCCGCTCCGCTGCGGGGCTTTTCGTTCTATCCGGCAGCCGGGTGGGCGGCAGATCTATTTTTGTTTGGTTTAAATGAAGAAAAGGCGAAACCTATCACTTACATTGGAGAAACTGAGGATTGCTTTGAGCGATTAAAAATGCACAATAGGGGTAACGATTTTTGGAATTATGCTGTTGTCATAACTTGAAAGTCAAATACTTTTACCAAATCTCATGTAAAATATTTAGAACATATTTTTAAAAATTGCAATTGACCAGACCCTGAAAGGAAAATAAATCAACATGCCAGAAGAAGAATCTTTCTCCGACAAAGACGGCAATAAGCGCACAGCGTTCAGAATGAAGTGGTGGGAAAACCCTGCAGAAAGGACTTACAGGAAAATTAGTGTAGAATCTATCCCAAACCTTTCGGATACTGCAATAGATCTTACGCATTTACCCTCCACCGATTTTTATAAAAATGACGAGAAACCAGTTTTCTTCGGCCACTATTGGTTACATGGAGAACCTGGTTTATTCAAACAAAATGTCTGCTGCCTGGACTACAGCGTTGCTAAGGGCGGGCATCTGGTCGCTTATCGTTTTGACGGGGAGCAAAGGCTGGGGCGGGAGAAGT
>JBBQYS010000060.1:0-18889 GCA_038208485.1 Chitinophagales bacterium | reverse complement strand
CAAGAAACAGCAGTGTATTATCTAATGGATTGATCACTTTTTTTGTTGGTATTTTTTATGGTTTTTTTGCAGGCATTGCCACCTATTTTGTAAAGCTTGCAGAATGGATCCTGAAATATGTGATCAATGTGAAAATATCTGACCGTAAAGAAATGTTTAGCAAGATAGACCTGGAACATTTTGTGCAACAAAATAAGAATACCTACGAAGATGAAGGACAGGACAAGAACAAAGAATTGTTTGAAAATGCCTTATCTATTGGTGAAACCAAGATCCGTGAATGCCTGGTACCAAGAAAAGAAATTGTCCGGATACAAAGGTCGGCAACCATGCAGGAATTGAAAGATCTATTTGTAGAAACAAGACTAAGTAAACTAGTAGTTTTTGAAGATAACATTGATACTATCGTTGGTTATATTCACCAGTTAGATCTGTTTACCCACCCTGCTACACTAGAAGAGATATTACACCCAATACCAGCTGTACCAGACAGTATGAGTGCTACAGACCTGATGAACAAACTGAGTATAGAAAGAAAAAGTATTGCCTGGGTAATAGATGAGTTTGGCGGAACTGCCGGCATCATTACCATGGAAGATCTGCTGGAAGAGATTTTTGGAGAGATTAAAGATGAGTACGATGATGTGGATGAATTTATTGATAAACAAATAGCGGAGAATGAATTTATCTTTAGCGGAAGGCTGGAATTAGATCGGCTTACAGATAAGTACGACCTTGAATTCATGGAATCAGAAGCAGAAACATTATCAGGCTATATTATAGAACAGCACGAAGATATCCCCCAACAGAATGAGCGCATCATTATCGGCCGCCAGGAATTCAATATTATAGGTGTGGATGGCATGCGGATCGAAACGGTGAAGATGAAACTTTTGTAACTTTTTTATTGTATTGCTCCGAACACCTTTTTACAAAAATTGCCCGCTCTTAATCTTTTCAAGTATATCCGGATGAGCCATCACTCCTTAAGTTATCCTTTTTTTTACCATTAAGTTTATTATGGATTGAGTTCATTAAATCACCCTTTAATGAACCTAAATTTCCTAATGGTTCAACTAAATTCGCTGTATTAGTTAGCAATTAAGCGTATTAAACTCAGCTGAATGTGCATAATCCTTTTGGTTATCTTTCATTTTTACCATAAAGGTCATTGAGAAGTAAAGTTAATTCAGCTGACGTTGATGAAACTTAATTTCTTACTTCCTCAGCTGAGGAGCTGAGACTATTAAGTACAACCTGGTAACACTGTGTTCCTTGTTAGTGGGATCTTTACAAGTAATTTTATAAACGGATTGCCCTAATACAAAACAGGAAGTAATTTTCCAATTAATTCCTGTTTCTGTTATTATTATTAGTGCTAAGTCTACTGTTATTCTTTCTCTCCCTGCTTCATAGCCGGAGCGGCTTTCTGTTCTTTTTGGTATTTTATGCTTCCTGCATTTGTATTGCGCATTTCTCTCCAACTGCTTCCGTCCCAAAGGAAAGCTATAATAAACCAAACGAAAAGACCAAGGGTAACTATGATAGTCATAATGAAATTCCTCAGCTCATTACCAAGGTGCATAAAGGTTGCTACGATATAAAATGCTTTTGCAAGTGTAAGCACACATACCAATCCTTTAAAAGCAAGAACCAGTATAGGACTTGGTGCATCTCCCTTATGCATATTGTATAAGAGTAAACCTATACCAAGTTCAAGGATGGTTAGGAAAGAAAGTATCCAAAATGTTTTCCAGATAATTTTTGTACCACCTTCATGTTCTGGTGCAAATGTAATGTCAGGAGATATAGAATGTGTGCTCATTTTCTTTATTTGTTCAATTTGTGTAAATCAGGAAATCAACTTTTAGATTAGATAGAAACATAAGAATACAAATACCCACACCAGGTCTACAAAGTGCCAGTACAATCCTGCTTTTTCTATCATTTCATAATGACCTCTCTGGTCAAAATGTCCCAATTTGGTTTTAATATACATCACAATATTTATGACAACACCACTAAACACGTGGAATCCATGAAACCCGGTGATACCAAAGAAGTAGCTTCCAAAAGCCGGCCTTCCTACTGTATTTACATGAATATTTGCTGCTTCAATTGTACTAATCATTTCCGTTCGGGACAGCGCAGCTGCATGATGTTCACTACCGTGTTGGAGTGTTTTCATGATATCCGCAAGCTGCAGGTCCGTGGAATTATTCAAAGCAATATTCACTGCTTCATGGCTTACAGGCACCCCCCATGGATTGCCTGAAGGAGTAGTTGCCAATGTAGTTAGCGTTCCGTCTTCCAGCAATGCTACATGCTCTCCGGTTAGTAAATGCGTCCACTCCCATGCCTGGCACCCGAGGAAAGCAATACCACCAAGGATAGTAAGTATCATATACTTTTCTACTCCCTTGCGGTTCATGTTATGCCCTTCGTGCACAGCAAGTACCATGGTCACAGAACTAAAGATCAGGATGAAGGTCATTAAGCTTACAAACGCCAATGGTAGGTTAGCATGTCCGGCAAAAGGAAATGCATTAAACACCATATTTGGATCTGCCCAGTCATTCACACTAAAACGAATAGTAGCATAGCTGATCAGGAATGCACCAAAAGTAAATGCATCACTCATCAGGAAATACCACATCATCACTTTACCATAGCTGATGTTGAACGGGCTCCTGCCTCCATTCCACCATTTTGTACCCGCCGTTAATGTAGTTGTAGCCATAATTATACCTTATACAAATGTATTTCTAAAATATACAAAATTCTATTTCTTGTTGTACAATATTTTATTCAAAACTAAACTTACCTGATCAATATCAGGAACAACAACAAGTAGAGCCAGAGAATTCCTACAAAATGCCAGTAAGTACCAGCAAGCTCTATAGGAACCATTGAATAACTTCTTGTCTTACTACTGAATGCTTTTAACAGCATCACTATGAGAACAATCACACCTGCAAGCACATGCACTGCATGTAATCCAACGATCACATATAAGAAATCAACAGAATTTTTTACACCTAATGCATTTCCCTGCTGTATCAACTCATAGAAGCCAAAAGTCTGCAAACCTATGAATACCACGCCTAAAACTGCAGTCGCCAACATAAGCTTTCTGTAAGCAGGCATCTCTCTTAATTTGAAAGCCCTTGTTGATCTCCAGAGCGTAAAGCTACTCAATGCAACTACTGCTGTGCTATACCAAAAAGCCGGAGGCAAATTGAAACTTTGCCAATTAGCCATATTTCTTTTCAGGATGTAAGCACTGGTAAGACCGGCAAACATCATTAGAATACTTCCAATGCCTACCCACAAAGTGAACTTATGTGGATGTATTTTGTTTTTCCTGTTGTCTATCATCACTGCTGCATTCATACTATAACTTAAAAACTATTAATCAAAATGCTGAGCTTACTTGAATTTGATTTGTGCTCCTTAATTTTATACTCAACTCTGTTCTTGCTACATCCGCATTTACATCTTTTATAGGCTTCATCTTATTTGCATACAAACTGAGAAACACGATCATCAGGTAGAAATAAGAACCAAACATGACTCTTTTTGCCGAAGCAACATCCATCTTTCTGAATAAAATAATACTCAGGTAAACCATCCCCAGGTTGCAGGCCAACAGTATCCACATACTCACCTCGCCACTTATGCTGAACAAATGAGGTAGAAAACCAACCGGGATCATCATGGCACTATAGATGATTGTTTGGAAAGCTGTAAATTTTGTTGGCCCTTCTTTACTTGGCAACAATTTAAAACCGGCTTTTTCATAATCCGCATGAGCCACCCAGGCAATAGCCCAGAAGTGCGGAAACTGCCAAAGGAACTGAATGGCAAATAAGATCCAGCCACCAATCCAAACGTTTTCTCCACCGGGAACAAAACCAGCTACCCAACCTATGAGGCAAGGCAATGCGCCGGGAATAGCTCCTACCAAAACTGCAATAGAATTAACCTTTTTCAGCGGTGTATATACAAACCCATACAACAATAAACTCAGTAAACTAAGCCATGCAGCTTCTATACTGAAAGTATACATGATATATAAACCCAAAAGACCCGAAATAAGCACAAAGGCCCAACCTTCGCTAGTTTTCATCCTGCCGCTTGCCAGCGGACGGGATGCTGTTCTACGCATGAGGGCATCTGTATCTTTCTCCAATATCTGGTTGATCCCATTGGCAGCGCCGGTTACCAGCAAACCACCTACAAAAAGTAAAAGAACTTTTAATAAATCGAAGTCTATGTTTGGTGAAAGCAGGTAACAAATCACCGTGCTGAACACCACCATAAAACTCAATGTGAATTTTATCAAGAGAAAATAATCCTTTGCCTTGCTTGCTAATCTGAACGATGCCGAAGAGGCTGCTGTATTATTTTCCTGCATTTTAGAACTTGGCTATAACTCCCGGATTAATGAGAATGATGCCCTGTATTATCGTTAATATTCAATTCACCTTCATTTATTTCCTTATCAGGTTCTGTTTCACCCTCTACAAAGGCAACATTTTGCGGTATGTAATCATGACCATCTTTTGCATAATCATACGCACCACGGTAAACTTCCGGTATTTCGCCAGGCCAGTTTCCATGTCCAGGTCGGATTGGTGTAGTCCACTCAAGTGTATTTGCTTTCCATGGGTTTAATTCCGTTACTTTTCTTCCTTTCCAAATGCTATAGAAGAAATTGAACACAAACAATATTTGGGCTGCGAATACTATGATTGATACTACCGTGATAAACTGATTCAACCCACCAAACATATTGAAGGAACTCCAATTGCTGAAATCATAGTAACGACGAGGCATACCTGCAAGACCTTCGTAGTGCATCGGCCAGAAAATCAGGTAAGCTCCTACAAGCGTAATCCAGAAATGGATGAAAGCAAGTGTATTGTTCAAGTAAGTACCAAACATTTTAGGGTACCAATGGTACACACCGGCGAACATACCAAAGAACGAAGCTACACCCATAACTATATGGAAGTGAGCAACTACAAAATAAGTATCGTGTAAATGAATATCAAGAGCAGAGTTACCAAGGAAAATACCTGTAAGACCACCGCTAATAAATAAGCTCACAAAACCAATTGCAAAAAGCATGGCAGGTGTGAACCGGATATTTCCACGCCACAATGTGGTAAGCCAGTTAAATACCTTAATGGCCGAAGGCACAGCTATGAGCAAAGTGAGCAGTACGAATACAGATCCGAGGAATGGATTTAAACCCGTAACGAACATATGGTGAGCCCATACCAGGAACGCAAGTATACAAATAGCGAAAAGTGACCCCACCATCGCCATATATCCAAAGATCGGTTTTCGGCTGTTTACACTCAATATTTCAGATGCCATACCCATGGCCGGCAATAAGATAATATATACTTCCGGGTGACCCAGGAACCAGAATAAATGCTGGAACAGGATAGCCGAACCGCCTTCGTTTGGTAAAACTTTTCCGGCAACAATGATATCACTCAGGTAAAAACTTGTACCAAGATGACGATCAAAAATAAGCAGGATACAACCAGATAACAATACCGGGAAAGACAATACACCCAGAACTGCTGTAAAGAAAAGTGCCCAAATGGTTAGTGGTAATCTTGTCATACTCATGCCCTTGGTACGCATGTTAAGGATAGTGGTAATGTAGTTCAGACCACCTAATAATGAAGAGATGATGAACAGGGACATACTCGCCAACCAAAGATCCATACCTATTTTACTCCCCATATTTGCTTCACCGAGTGCACTAAGTGGAGGATAAATCGTCCAGCCGCCACTTGCAGGTCCTGTTTGCACAAACAGGGAAGCCATCATGATAATACTTGCTGCAAAAAAGAACCAATAGCTGAGCATATTAAGCATTGGAGATGCCATATCTCTGGCTCCCACCTGAAGCGGAATAAGGAAGTTAGCAAACGTTCCACTAAGACCAGCTGTCAGTACAAAGAATACCAGTATGGTACCATGCATGGTTACCAGCGCATAATAAAAATCAGGAGAAAGTTTACCCCCTTTAGCCCAATGACCAAGAATATCTTCCATCCAGGAGAAAGTTGCTTCAGGGTAACCCAGTTGTAACCTGAAGATCACGGAGAAAAAACCACCTATCAATGCCCAGATAATACCAGTAACAAGAAATTGTTTTGCAATGGTCTTGTGGTCCATGCTAAAAACATACTTGCTTATGAATGATTGATGGTGCTCATGATGGTCGTGATGCGCTGCATCCTGACCTGCGTGTAAAATAGCTTCATTTGAAACGATAGTGCTCATATAATTCCTTTTGCTCTCTTTACAGAGAATTATTTTTTTGTATCAGCAGCAGGCAAAAGCTGTGCTGTTAATGTTGTACTGTCTGTTGCTGCGTCGCCACCCGGAAGGTCTTTGTTAGGATCAAACTGTGGAAAAAGTGTAAAATATTGTGGCTTTTGCTCACTTATCCATTTCCTGTATTCTTCCTCAGTTTCTACGATAATTACTCCCCTCATACTAAAATGACTTTTACCACACATTTGGTCGCAGCTGATCTCGTAAGTAAAATCCGGATTACCTGTTTTTAGTTTCATTTCTGCTGTTGTAAATCGAGGAGTGAACCAAAGCGTAGTAGGAATACCTGGTACCGCATCCATTTTTAACCTGAAATGTGCTAAACCAACATCATGAATCACATCTTGTGCATGAATAATTAATTTTACAGGACGATTTACCGGCAAATGCATGATACTTGCCATATGAATATCATCATGACTTGCAGGATCGTCAAAATCTACCGCCACCACATTACCAGCAGGCTGATTGTATGATTTGTAATTAATTTTTCCAAAAACCCCATCTTTTCCCGGATACCGTATCTCCCAGTTAAACTGGTGCCCTGTTATTTCCACCAAATGACTTTCTTTAGGTGCATCGCCGGTTATAAGAAACCAATGTTTCAAACCAAATACCACCAAAATTGTAAGTGTTATTGCCGGAATAGTTGTCCAGATAAGTTCAAGTTTTGTATTGTGTGGATAGAAATAAGCTTTACGGTTATCTTTTTCCTGGTATTTAAATGCAAACCAGAATAAGGCAATTTGTGTAATAAAGAATACAATACCTGTGATTAAAGTAGTAACCATAAATAAGGTGTCTATCTGCTGACCTTCTACAGAAGCTGAACCTTGAGGAAATAATGTTTTCCCGTAAAACAATTTGTTACACCACCAGGCTCCAATCATACCCAGAATCAGGAAACTGATCAGGAAAAAACCATTGATCTTGTTGTTTTGTTTGCGGGTACTTTCCTCTCCCTTCAGCACACTCACATATTCGCTTGTCTTAGCTATCTGAAAGATGATAACAAAGATGAGAATAGCTGTGGCGACGATAAAAATTTCCTTCATTTTTTTTATTTTATAAGCAAGCTATTTATTTGCCCTGCTTTACTATAATGTCTCTTTTCTACTAACAGTTTTTGGTCTTGTTTGTTTGTTATAAAACTGATCAGGTATGGTGAATCATACTTTCTTTCAGGAATGGATGATTCATGGCAGTGAGTGGATATTTACTCCAGTATCTTCCCACGCCCCACATAATTATACCTACAAATAATGCCGCTATACCAAACTCAAACGGTAACATTTCATAATTTTCATGCAAAGTTCCCGGCATTACCATTTGGAAGAAATCGATCCAGTGACCAAATATGATGAGTATTGCCATAAAGGTAACAAGTGTCCAGTTTTTCTTGGGCGCTTTTTTCATAAAAATCAACAAAGGACAGAGGAAATTGAGGATCAAATTAAGGAAGAAAATAGCCTGGTAGGGACCTGCCTTTCTGGCTGTACCAATCCTTTCTATAAAATAACTTGTTTCCTCTGGCTGGTTACTATACCAGATAAGCATATACTGGCTAAACCACAGGTAGGTCCAGAATATAGAGAACGCAAACATGAATTTACCAACGTCATGTAAATGCTCTTCTGTTACATATTCCAACTGACCACGGTTCTTCAGGTAAACAATGAAGATAGCCATAAGTGAAAGTCCGCTAACAAATGTACTTGCGAAAGTATACCAGCTATACATGGTACTGTACCAGTGTGCATCTATGCTCATCAACCAAAACCAGGGAATGGTAGAACCAACTGTAAGGCCGAATGTTACTGTAAAAAGCGATGCCCAAACTGTATTTCTCCAGATCCAGCTTTTGCCTTTTTCATAATCCATATTTCCGCCATTGTCTGTTTCATGACTTAGCTTACGCATTTTGCGGCCAAGCAAAATCCAAAGGAAAATGGCAAGGAAACTCCAGATGATGAAAAAAGCAGGATTTAGAAAACCGTGCTTACCATCAAGTATAGCATCATAATGTGGTGATGACTTATCATATAATTGTGGATCAAGCCAATGGTATATATCTGTTCGTCCGCCTAGAACAATAGCAAGTAGAATAACAAAAGTAATTGTCCCTAATATTGGTACCAGGCTGGAGATAGCCTCAGGCACTCTGCGCAGGGCAACCTGCCAGCCGCCCATAGCCATAGTAGTTACACAGATAAAGAACATGGAAGCATTTACAGTAAGCAACCAATACACACTGTTTTGTAATAATACTGCCCAAAATCGGGTACTGGCTATATGCTCACCACCATGGCCATGTTCCCATGGGTGGAACATGATCACGCCATATACCAACGCAATCAATCCTACTACCATCAGGATCATTGACCATTTTTTAAAGTTTGCCGGTATTTCGAATTTTTGACTCATCTAGCGATATTTTATCTGCAGTATGTTTCTTTGTTAAACAAGAAACAAACGCAATCTTATCAATGTACTTTATCTATCAGGGAATCTACTCCCTTAATTATTCATAACTTATTTAGCAGCAATTGCTGTACTATCCTTTGGTTTTGCAGCACCACCGGTACTGTCAGTTACTGGTTCATCACCTGCCTGCAGGGTTCTAATGTATTTTATGATCTTCCAACGTTGCTCACGGCTAAGCTGTGAGGCATAACTACCCATAACTCCTTTTCCATATTCAACAACATGAAACATGGTTCCATCGGCCATTGCTACATAATTAGGAAGCGTAAGATTTGCAATACCACCAATTTTTCCACCAGTACTCATAGGACCATTTCCTGCAGCACCTTCACCATGACAAATACCACAATTAATATTATACAAACGTCCGGATTCTTCCAGTTCCGCAGCACTAAGGCTACCCTGGAAAGGATTCTGAATGGTTGCACTCATTTTATATCCATTGCTATCATTTGATAATGGATAAGGAAAGAGTTCTCCTCTTTTAATAGACCCTGCAACCGGAATTGAGTTATAAAAAATTTTGTTACCACCTTTATTATAAATATTGGTAGTAAAATCCGAACTGTCTCTTTCAGCATAGGTTTCGTAAGCCCTGCTGTAGGTCATATCAGGCATGTAGATCCTTCCCGGATCTCTCTTGCTGGTGCAACTCGATACGCTGGTAATTACTGCCAGAGCTCCTATTGTTATGATTGCAATTTTTTTCATATCCTTTATTAGTACTTAGATTTTTAGTACTTAGTACTTAGACAAAACCCAAAGCTTAATAGGGTTTTGATCTATTTGAGTAAGCACCCAAACTTTTTCAATTATCTTTTATTGTTATGAGGTTCTCTTTTAGAAAACCTGTATTATTTTATACGATTCCTAAACTTTCTAAACCCTTCCAACTCTTTAAACCCTTTCTAGTATCCCTTTTCATCTCTGTACAATTTCTGCTCCTTGTCATATCTACCGATCCACCAGCCGGTTTCAGCCACCTGGATATTGATATCGCTGGCACCTGCCTGGGCTAAAAATGCCTGAACTTCTGCATCATTTGTTTTGTCTGTACACTCTATCGCCATTACAAAAAGATCGTCTGTTGCTCTTGGGTGAAAATGATGGCGTTTTACAAATGGAGCAAGATTACACAAATAACAAAATGTAAAAACCATTCCTACTGCTGCAAATAAAACCGTCAACTCAAAAGTGATAGGGATCCATGCCGGCAAAGCAAAATGCGGTTTACCACCTATGTTCAGCGGCCAGTCTTTCGTAAAGATCCAGCTCATAAAACCCAGTGCAGTAGCAGTACCTGTGATACCGTAAATAAAACCGGCGGTATGAAGACTGGTTTCCCTCAATCCCATTGCATGATCAAGACCATGAATAGGAAATGGGGTATACACATCGTGTATCTTATATCCTGCCTTGCGTACATTTTTTACTGCCGGAAACAAAACTGCTTCATCGTCAAATGCACCCACAACAAATTTTTTAATTCCAGACATAACAGACTTTTAGATTTCTAGTTTCAGTACTTAGTACTTAGTATGTAGTACTTAGATCAGAGACTAATTATTTTAATAGACATTCAGATGGCAGACCGTAGACTTTTAGACAAAACCAATTCAAAATCTAACTACTATCCACACCACCTCATTTGCTCAAAAATGCTAAACCACACTCACAATTCTCACCTACCCTAAACTCTTCAAACCCTTCAAACCCTTCCTAATGCGCTGCCGCACCTTCATGATGCCCATGCTCCACTTCATCTATATAAAACTTCTCTGCATCACTTCTTTCTATATCGGTCATCTTCGCCTTATAATTTTCTCCTGAGGTTTTCAAAATAGATTTGATCTCCGCAACCGCAATTACAGGGAAGTATTTTGCAAACAGGAAGAAGCAGGTAAAGAACAATCCGAATGTACCAAGGTAAAAACCAATCTCCCAGGTAGTAGGACTATAATATGTACTCCAACTACTTGGCAGGAAGTCACGGTAAAGAGATGTAACGATGATCACAAAACGCTCGTACCACATACCAATGTTCACGATTATACTCATAAAGAAAGTAACTGTAATGTTCCTGCGCAGCTTACGGCTCCAGAATAACTGTGGGGAAACCACGTTACAGAACATCATCAGGTAATAACTCCAGCCATAAGGGCTCCAAAGATTTGCCCTGTTTTGGCTAAATGCCCACCACTCGTAAGGATTTTGTCCGTACCAGGCAATGAATAACTCAGTTAAGTAAGCACAACCTACAATAGAACCAGTAAGTACGATCACTTTGTTCATCGCTTCAATGTGTCCCAGAGTGATATAATCCTGCAGGTTCATCACTTTTCTTACGATGATCAGCAGGGTTTGTACCATGGCAAAACCGGAGAATACCGCACCCGCCACAAAATATGGAGGGAAGATGGTAGTATGCCAGCCCGGAATTACGGAAGTGGCAAAGTCAAAAGATACAATCGTATGTACAGAAAGTACCAGTGGTGTACTCAAACCAGCCAGAACTAAAGCAAGTGATTCAATTCTTTGCCAGTGTTTGGTACTACCAGTCCAGCCAAAAGATGCCACACCGTACATCATTTTACGGAATTTGGTTTTTGCCCTGTCTCTTACAGTTGCAAAATCAGGGAGCAAACCAGAATACCAGAACAAAAGTGATACAGTGAAATAAGTTGATATCGCAAATACGTCCCAAAGTAATGGTGAATTAAAGTTAACCCAAAGTGGTCCTCTTGTGTTGCCATAAGGCATTACAAAGAAAGCCATCCATACCCGACCCATATGCCAGATAGGAAACTGACCGGCGCACATAACCGCAAAGATCGTCATCGCTTCTGCCGCACGGTTTACACCGGTACGCCAGCCCTGGCGGAAAAGTAAAAGGATAGCAGAGATCAAAGTTCCTGCGTGACCAATACCAACCCACCATACGAAGTTGGTAATATCCCAACCCCAGCCAATAGTTTTGTTCAGGTTCCATTTACCAATACCATAGGTCACTTCCATGTATACTGAGTATACACCAAACAAAAGCAGGCCCACGCTTATCCAAAAGCCAATGTACCAAAGCAGGGATGGCTTCATCTCAATAGGGCCTATAATATCTTCCGTTACCTGGTGGTAATCTTTATTACCATCTACCAGCGGTTCCCTTTGTTGTGATTCGTATTTGAGTAATGACATATCTTTTTTTATTGAGACTTAGAGACTATAGACTTTAGACTACAGACTTTTACACTTTATGCCCGGACTTCAATCCAGTTTTGATACTTAATTTGAATAAATTCTTTTCCATCAACCCTTATTCATGCGCATCATGCATTTCTTTCACTCCTTCAGCGGTTGGCTCATGTTCCACTTCCATATCTCCTATCTGCCTGTCAGTATTTCTGATCTTGGCCAGGTAGCTTACGTTTGGTAGTACGTGTAATTGCTCCAGCACATAGAAGTTGCGGTTTACATTTGCACGATGTTCATTTACCTCACAAGCTTTATCGTTTACATTTCCAAAACTGATCGCATTTGTTGGGCAAGCCTGGGAACATGCTGTTTTCAGGTTGACGATCAATGAAGGGTCCTCTTGTTTCTTAGCTTCCAGTTTTCCATCCTGTAATCGCTGAACGCAGAAACTACATTTCTCCATTACACCACGGCTTCTTACAGTTACATCAGGATTCAGTACCATCCGTGAAAGTTCATCATTCATCTGGAATACGGCATCATTAAGGTCTGTGTTGCGTAGTGGCTCCTGGTTGTCAGCGAAGCTATCTGCTCCTGTATAATCATGCCAGTTAAATCTTCTTACTTTATAAGGACAGTTGTTAGCACAATATCTTGTACCAATACACCTGTTATAGGTCATTTGATTTATCCCTTCGCTGCTGTGCGGCGTAGCTGCCACAGGGCAAACATTCTCACAAGGCGCATTGTCACAATGTTGACAAAGCATCGGTTGAAAGATCACATCCGGATTTTTAAGGTCGCCGGTGAAATAACGATCTATACGTAACCAATGCATTTCGTGGGCACGCTGCACCTGTATCTTACCAACTACACTCACATTGTTTTCTGCTGTACAAGCTACTACGCAGGCGCTGCAACCAGTACATGTGTTCAGGTCAATGCTCATTCCCCATTTGATACCCGGTTTCTCGAAAAATGGATACATGGTAGCATCCTTTACAAAACTATCATAGCCGTGAGGGATAAGTTCTTCTCTTTCCTCATTTACATGAGCCAGCATGGCTTTTGGATTTTTTGTAAATGCCACAAGGCTGGTTTCGTGTACAATCGGACGGCCTTCTGTAAATCCATGCACCTGGGTTTGTGCCAATGGATAAGAATTGTTGGCATCTTTTACTTCAACTGCAGTAGTATAAATCATACTCACACCGTCGAAACTTACAAATGGATATGCATTTGTACCGGCACCATTTGCTGCCAGACCAATGCGGTCTTTGCTGTTTTTTTCATCAGCACTTTTATGACCGTAACCAAGGGCTACGCCAATTGTGCTATCTTCTATACCCGGAATGATCAATACCGGTAATTCCATTGACCTGCCTTTTACACTAAGCGTTATAGTTGGTTTCTCAGGAGTTACTTCGTATGCATCAGCCTGGCGCTGGTTATCAATAACGTCTATTCCAATTAATTTTTTTGCCAAAGCCGGGCTCACCAAAGCATAGTTGTCCCAGGTTACTTTAGTGATAGGATCAGGAAGTTCCTGCAACCATGGATTATTCGCCATCGAACCATCTCCCATAGATATTTTCTGGTAAAGTACTACTTCAAGATCTCCTGCTTTTGCTGCAGCAGCCTTAGTTACAGCCCCTGCCAGTGAAGCACTGTTAAACGAACCACCTTGAGGGGCTGGAGTTGTTTCAGCATTGATCACACCATCCTGAAGTGCTTTATTCCAAAGATCGGCTGAGCCAAGTTTGCTCATCCAGTATTGCTTTACATAAGCATTGTACTCATCATTGTCAGGAATAGAAGGAAGGCTTTCTGAACCAGGGGAAAATTGCGCAGAGGAATCCCTAACTGGAGCAGCAGCAACAGGAGTAGTAGAAATTGTATTCCCACTCCATTTAAGCAATGATGTCTGGAAGGGTCTTGTTTTGAACAAAGGATAAATAATTGGCTGAATCAGACTTATATATCCGGTAACAGGTTCTGCATCACCCCAGCTTTCCAGCCAGTGATGAGATGGTATAATGTATTTACAATGTTCAGCAGTTTCATCCAGTGTCCTGTTAAATGAAACTGTAACAGGAACCTTGCTCATAGCAGAAGCGAATTTTAATCCATCTGCATAAGAATAAACAGGATTACAGTCGTAAACCATTAAGGCTCCAATAGCACCTGCTGCCATATCATTTTGTAAACGAACGACATCCGCATCTATACCTTTGCGGGTATTGGTAGTTGCAGACCAGCTTATCGTAGTACCATAAGCGCCGATGGCTTGATTGATGGCATTAACCATCATCTGTATGTTTGAATCATTACTACCGCTAACAACAAGGGCATTTCCCTTGTTAGCGTTCAATAATGCAATTGTATTATTAATCCCTTTTACCAATTCGGCATTTTGAATTTTGCCGGCTGTAGCAGCACCACCAACACCTGCTAAAAGAGCTGATGCTACTTTAGCTGTATCAGAAGGTTTATGAGTATAACGGTCATCTGCATTAGATCCTGTGAGACTGAGGATACTTTCAAATTGAATATGGCGGTTCATTTTGGGTGTACCAGCGCCTAGTTTTCTGTTGGCAGCATACTCAGTTGTATATTGTACACTGTTCAGCCAGGTGCCAAGAAAATCTGCACCAAGGCTCACAATTAAATTTGCGTTACCAAAACGATATTCAGGAATCGCTCTGCGACCATGTGAAGCCTCATTAGCCATCAGCATACCGCTGTGGCTCACTGCATCATACTGTACGTGTCGGCTTCCCGGATATTTAGCAAGGAAAGTTTCTATTACCTGTAATGTAGATGGAGAATTGACCGTTGAAGTAAGTAAAACAATTGGCTTTGAACTTACACCTGCCACTTCTGAAGCGATTATTTTATCTGCCTGTTCAAAACTTGGAATTTCTTTAAAATCTGCACCTGCTTTCTGCAAAGGGTGACGAAGACGTGTTGGCTCATAAAGATCAAGCACTGAAGCCTGGGATTGTGGATTGGTTCCACCTTTTGTAAGCAGAGAAAGCGTGTTTCCTTCTATTTTTATCGGACGACCATCACGTTGTTTTACTACAACACTGATCGCATCACCCCCGTTTACAAAAGTGCTTGCATAATAATCTGATACACCGGGGATCATTTCTTCCGGCTTCTGCAGGTAAGGTATAGCTTTACGTACCGGCATTTCGCAACCGGCAGCCAGGGCAGCTGCAGCAGTACTAAATCCCAGGTATTTGAGAAAGTCCCTCCTTGGAGTAGTTCCACCAAGCAAACTGGTATCACCCATATCTTCCATAGGTGATAAATCTTCCTGAAACTCATTTTCCTTAGCAGCCATAAAGCGCTCGGAGGATGACAGGTCTCCAAAATTTTGCCAGTATTTTTTATTACTCATATCTCTTATAATGTGCTAATATGATAATCAGCCAATTTGCTAATGCTTTTAATTTCTCTGCTATATTTTACAAATCCAATACAGCAGCATTATTGAAAGATCCACTTTGTGGCAAAGATCAATAGTGACATTTCTGACACTCGGTACCACCAATTTTTTCTACAGTTACACTATCTATTTTGTGCGGATTAGGAATTCTGTGACCTTCACTGTCTGTTACAGAATCTGCCATCTGCTTGTAAAATTGTTCGTAAATGCTGTAAAATTTATTACCTGTACTATCATTCGGATTGTAGAAATTCACTTTTGATTCACGGTGACAATTGATACACCAGCCCATTGCCAGGGAAGCGAATTGTTTCACCTCACCCATCTCCTGGATGTTTCCGTGACAGGTCTGACATTGTACTTTACCCACTTTTACGTGCTGGCTATGGTTAAAGTAAACATGGTCTGGCAGGTTGTGGATCTTGATCCACTCGATTGGTCTTGCACCATCCGGCACACCATCACCATTATTGTCAGGATTGTATTTATTGGTTACAGGATTCCATCCTGCGTATGAATATAATTTTTGTATTTCAGCAGTTCCATCTACCGAAGTACCATCTTCTTTTTGCAGTTTTTCTCCAGCATATTCTTTTACCGCCATATGGCAATTCATACAAACATTTACTGAAGGGATGCTGGCATGTTTACCATCCTGGGAAGAACCATGACAGTATAAGCAACTGATCTGGTTTACTCCGGCATGTACTTTATGAGAGTAATAGATTGGCTGCTCTGGCTGATAGCCCTCCATACGGCCAAGTCCAATAGCAGCATTTACCAGGAAGTAGCCACCAAGTGCAAAAAGCACGAGGATACCTGCCATCAGGTAGGTTTTATTCCTATAAAAAGGAACAGGTTCACCACGGCGAATCCCTTCTTTTTCGTCACTCAGCTTACGAAGATTACTGTTTACCTGGAGTAAAACAAAACCTACAAGAGCCAAAATAAGTGTTAGAATTCCGAATAATAATGAGTTATCTGAAGTACCATCTGCTCCACCTTCTGCACCGGGAGTTCCTGCCGCTGCAACTGCTGGAGGAGTGTAATCATCTACATACTGAAGAATAGCATCAATTTCTCCTTCTGACAATTGGGCAAATCCCGTCATAATAGTAGGAGCCCATTCAGCTTTTATTTTAGTGGCATATGGATCATTTGTGCCTGCAGGATTATGAATCCAGTTGTAGATCCACTCTCCTTTTGGCACCCTGTTCTTCCAACCTTTTAGTGCCGGACCGGTATAATCAGCGTCGGGTTTATGGCAGTTTGCACAATTGGCTTTAAAAAGTGCCTCACCTTCCTGAGCGAAAACATTACTGCTAAAAGAGAAAAAGAAAACAAAAAATAAGAAAGGAAGGATTTTGGTAAATATTGTCGGAAAGTAAACTCTCATACTATTAATTCTGGGCTATGATGGAAATTGATCCTGCGATCGTGCAAAAGTAAGGCAGGAACTTCACATTTTCCCAACAAATTAATAATTTTTTTTGTCAAGCCTGTAAAGGGTTTCAGCCGTTTTTTTTTAAACAAGCTTTTTTAATTGTCACATAAATGTAAACGAAAATTGCTCACGGGAATGCTTTGTGTAGTAATATTGAAATATTTTCCCGCACATTTGCAACATGCTGAAGAAACTACAGAAAAAATGGAAAGTTGGGCCTGTCCGGTTGCTGCTGATTCTTCTCTGTTTTGCTACAGGCGGTAGTTTATCTGGCTTAGCAGGTAGAAATATAATGGGATATACCGGGATGGAAAAAGGAGTTCTATGGGTCTTTGTTTACATTCTTATAGTTACGCTCCTTTGGCCCGCATGTGTTTTGCTCACCAGCCTGGTTTTTGGCCAGTTCAATTTTTTCAAAAATTACATATCTAAACTATTTAACCGCTTAGCAGGAAACCAAATATTTGAAAAAAGAATAAATATTGCAGTATTTGCCTCCGGGAAAGGCTCAAATGCTGCGGAATTGATCAGGTATTTTAATAACGATGAACAGTCAGCAATTTTTGTATCACTTGTTGTTTGCAATAAAGCAGGTGCTGGCGTAATAGAAGTAGCCAAAGCAAACCGGCTTCCAGTAATGATGCTGGATAAAGAAATTTTTTTTCGCGGTGATCATTACATCAAAACCCTAAAGCAAAGCGGTATAAATTATATTGTCCTGGCCGGTTTTTTATGGATGGTTCCCAAAGAACTTGTAGCCGCTTTCCGGGGCCGAATATTAAATATTCACCCATCTCTTTTACCAAAATATGGCGGAAAAGGCATGTATGGAAATTTTGTACACGAAGCGGTGATTGCCCAAAAAGAAAAGGCCTCCGGTATAACCATACATGAAGTAGACGAAATTTTTGATAATGGTAGAACAGTCTTCCAGGAAAGTATAGCCATAGAAACCGGGGATGATGCAGGTTCCCTGGCAGAAAAAATACATGTATTGGAACACACCCATTTTCCCAGAATAACTGAGCAATGGATCCTGGAAAAGGAACAGGAGATGGGATATAATTATAAATGAAAATGTGAAAAATTTAGGAACTCTCGAAGTCTAAGATGAAGCTCAGTTTGACTGCTAATGGCTATTTTTAATTTTTTCTGAGTATTAAATGGCAAAACCACCACTAAAACAACTTCTACCCTTGCGTTTTTTTCTATTATTTATTTCAGCTTTTTTTATTTGCCAATGCAGCAATGCACAAATATTGATTAGTGGAAAGCTTGTGGATGTCACAAAAATAAATACAGTAGAAGGTGCATTGGTAAGTACAATAAGTGGAAGGCAGGCTATAACGGATAGTTTTGGCCGTTTCAAGATACTTGCCATGGAAAATGATTCAATCTATTTTACTTACAATGGAAAAGCAACATTAAAATTTGCTGTATCCTCTATTCCTGTAAAAAACAATTTTGAAGTAGCCCTGAAGATCCCGGTGAAAAGCAGGTACACAACCCTGCAGGAAGTAGTACTTATTTCCAAGTCTTACCAGCAGGACAGCGTGGAAAACCGGGATGACAACCGGGATATTTTTAATTATAAAAAGCCTGGGATTAGTACGTCAGTTTCACCAACCGGAGGGGCTGGTGCGGACGTAAATGAGCTTATCAATATTTTCCGTTTCCGACGAAACAAAAGGCTGGCTTTCTTTCAGAAATTTATGGAAGAACAGGAACAGAATAGGTATGTTGATTTCCGTTTCAGCAAAAAAGTAGTGAAACGCATTACTCAGCTGGATGGAAACCGGCTGGATAGTTTTATGGTGTGGTATCGACCATCCTATGAATTTACAGCAAATAGTAGTGAGATAGAATTCAATCAGTATATCCTAAACTCGCTCTATCAATACAGGCGCATTATGCCGCTGGAGGGCAAGAAAGAGGGAGAATAGGGGAAAGTTACA
>JBBQYS010000059.1:0-18901 GCA_038208485.1 Chitinophagales bacterium | reverse complement strand
CACTGAGGCTGGAAACAAATAAAACTACCTGTTATGTTGGTGAGCCCATTATAGCCAGTTATAATTTTTACACCAGGTTAAAAAGTGAAAGCAAACTTTCTAAGAATCCTTCCTTCAATGGTTTTTCTGTAATAGATCTTTTAAGGCCAGATGCTACAATCCGTGGCACCGGCACTTTAAATGGTAGAAACTATAATAAATTTACGATCCGTAAAGCGCAGCTATACCCACTGCAGTCGGGCGAGATACAATTGGAATCTGCTACCATAGAAAATGACATACAGTTCCTGAAAGAATCAGCTGGTTCTGATAGAAGAACCCTGCGAGACCTGAGGAATGGTTTCCCACTTAGCCCCGATGCACTGATAGAACAACATGTGTCCCTTAGCAGCAAGCCGGTAACTATAACTGTGAAGCCCTTGCCGGAAGCCGGAAAACCGGCAGTATTTCATGGAGCAGTTGGTACATTCAATATCAACTCCAGCCTGCAAAAAAATAATTTTTCTACTGACGAAACAGGCGTACTCACAGTAACTGTGACCGGCAACGGAAACCTGCATCTTGTGACAGCACCAGATATTGCCTGGCCTGCTGGCATAGAAGCATTTGACCCGGTACTTACTGATGCATTGGATCAATCCCAGGTACCTATCAGTGGGTCCAAAACATTTACTTACAATTTTACAGTAGATAATGAAGGTGCTTTTACCATTCCAGCTATCAATTTTCCCTATTTTGATCCTGCTACAACTTCCTATCATCAGCCATTAACTGCTGCGATAAATTTTAATGTAACAAAAGGAGCCGGGCTCAAAAGCAACGTCGGGGCAGTTCCACAGCAAAATGAAACGAACATTGCCTGGTCGGAATTAAAGCAATACTGGTGGATAGGCGTAGCTTTTCTTTTGATCTTGCTTTTAATATTGACTCGTGGTAAAAAAGCAAAAAAGAGGATAAATGAAGAAGTTTCAATAGAAGAAGTTGCAGAAGAAAAGCCATTAACCAAATTAGCGATCTCTGAAGAAAATATTCCGGTGATTGTACTGCGGCCATTGGAACAAACAGAAATTTGCCTGGCAAAAAATGATTGCGATAATTTTTATTCTATACTTAATAAAGAATTGAGGCAATTCCTGTCATCCACGCTTAAGCTTGCACCGGGTAATCTCAATAAGAGAAGCCTGGAAGCTGAGCTGGACAAATGTAATATTGACAGCAACGTTGCTGTAGAACTTGAAAGTTTATTACAGGAAATAGAATGGCAGCTGTATACACCATCACAGCCGGGAGAGCAATTGCAATTGGTTTATAGGAGAGCTATAGAAGTAGTGGAAACGGTGTCTTCAAAATGTGCGGACAACAATTAATTGTACAAATTTTGTTAGCAGGATTTGCTGTGCCGTGGTTTGTGTCTCCACAAACCACTTGCTGGGCAGGATTTGCATTTAAAATTCAATCCGTAAACTTGTACCCCACACCTCTTACAGAATGAAAAAACTTTGGGTTGCGGCTATCAGTTTCAAAATACTTCCGGAAGTTCAGGATAAAATTATCGATGGTACGTGTGGTAGGGTAGACCTGGTATCCCCAAACAGATTGAAGTATTTTCTCCCTGGTAACAACTTCATTTTTGTTTTCAATCAACAACTTTAAAAGCATTGCTTCTTTTTTTGTCAGCAGAATCTTATTGCCACTTTTTAGTGTGACTTCCTGTGCTTTGAAATCAATTTTATTTTTTGCAAAAACATATTGATCCGATACTGAGGGTTTGCCGGCCAGCTGTTCACTTTTGATCAATAGCTTTTTTACCCTCAGTAAAAGTTCCTCCAGGTTAAATGGTTTTGTCAGGTAATCATCTGCACCTTTTTTTAATCCAAGCACTCTATCTGCACTGGTGTTTTTTGCACTCAGGATAAGTATGGGTAATTCTGAATTGGTGAGGCGGATAGTTTCTGTCACAGCTATGCCATCTACTTCAGGTAACATAACATCAAGAATAATCAGGTCAAAATGTTCCTGGTGAATTTGTTTTAATGCCAGGGCACCATCACCGGCTACTGTTACTTCATAGCCTTCCAGCTCCAGGTTTAGCTTCAGTGCTTCCTGCAGGTTTTCCTCATCTTCTACCAGTAATATTGAAAAGTTTTTATCCATTTTTATACTGTGACTTTTACTGATTGCATTTTACAGATAAAACAACTGCCTTGCGGTTCGTTATTCTCAATAAATATCTTCCCATTATGGGATTCCATTATCTTTTTACAAAGAAACAAGCCAAGGCCGGTTCCTTTTGCCTTTTTTGTTGCTTCATTTCCAAGGCGGTAAAATTTTGTAAATAATTTTTTCTTTTCTTCTTCCTCTATTCCACTTCCCAGGTCGCAAACAGAAAAGGAAGCAGCACCATCCTCAGATTTTATGTGCACAGTTATCGGCTGATCCCTGGGTGCATATTTCAATGCATTATCCAATAAATTATTGGCTACCATTCCCAGTAAAAAAGAATCGCCATTTACCCAAATGTCTTCATCTATCAGGGAAATGATTTCTCTTTGTGGATAGCGTTCTTTAAATTCTCTAACATGCGTTTCCATTAGTTCACTCCAGTTCAGTTCTTCACTCACCATACCATATACATTGGATTGTAGTTGTGAAGAAAGCAACAAGTTATCACACAGGTTATTCAGCCTGTTTGTTTCTTCAAGGCTGTTGGTAATTAGTTTTTGCTGCTGGGCAAATTCAAGCTTTCTTTTCTGCAGCGTTTCCAGGTTTAATTTGGTTACCGCTATCGGGGTTTTTAATTCATGGGTGATAGCTATCATGAAATTTTGCTGCTCCTGGCTTAGCCTGAGCTGCCGGCGTACAGAGCGGAAAACAAACACTGCCCCTGCAAGTATGAGGATGAGGAATGTACTTCCTTCCCCTATATACTGCGCAGTTTTTAATGCCCGTTCTTTTTTTATTTCTGCTATTTTTTGGGTAAAGTTTTCAGCGGATGGATTAAGCCTTTCCAGTTTAAATAATGTCATTTGCTGGTTCTGTTTACTCAATACCGTAAACCAAAATACGAGGGCTGCAATTATATAGGCCAACAGGATCCAGTAAATAATATAAACAAGCTGTATCCTTTTTGTTTTTTGCCTCATATCAGTTTCTTTTATCTAATCCCCAGCTTAGTTTGCTTCTTAATGTTTGCAAAAAATTATTTTCATTTAGCCTGATCAGGTTGATGCCAAAAGCTTCTTTGCGTACCGCCAGTTGTATTTCTTTACTCACTATTTCCCGGCGGCTATCCAGCGTACACAGGAAGCCATCCGTACGGCCTTCTACTTCAAAAGAAACAATGGTATTGTCCGGCACAATGATGGGTCTTATGTTCAGGTTGTGCGGAGATACCGGAGTGATCACAAAACTGGCACTTTCCGGAAATACGACCGGGCCATTGCAACTTAATGAGTAACCTGTGCTGCCGGTTGGTGTTGCTACGATCAGGCCATCTGCCCAGTAAGTATTCAAAAATTCACCATTAAGGTAAGTGTGAATTTTAATCATTGGTGAAGTATCTTTCTTATGTATTGAAAATTCATTCAGTGCATAAGGGGCATCACCAAAAAGATCGAAGTCTGCATCCAGGTGGATTAGCGTTCTTTTATCCAGCACATATTTTCTGTCTACCAAGGCTTCAAAAACTGTATGGAGATCTTCCTTTCCGAGGTTAGCCAGGAAGCCCAGCCGCCCGTAATTAATACCCAATACAGGAATGCCGGTATCCTTTACCAGCGTTACAGTATCCAGCAAAGTGCCATCGCCTCCAAGACTGATCAGGCAATCTATAGATTCATCAAGATCTGCACTGCTGTTGAAGGTGGAATAGCTGCATGGAAATTCGATGGCAGAATAAAACTGGTTAAAGAAATCCTGGAAAAAAACCGGCTCTACCTTATGCCGGGTAAGTTCTGCAAGGAGGAGTTCCATGTCTTTCAACTGGTCATTCTCTACACCCCTGCTATAAATGGCTACACGCATAATATTTTTTCAATGGTGGAAAAATTACTTTTCTCAACACAAGAAAGTCATTTGCCTAAAAGCCTCCCTGTACTCGTAAAAATAAACCCTTTTCGCCTAATTGATTAAAACTGTAATCTACACCGATGACAAGATCATAAAATGTGATCATGTCTATACCAACACCTCCGGTGTATAAAAGTTTATTATTGAGTGGAGATTGATAAATGGATTTGTTATAAGCATATCCACCATCTGCAAATGTTTTGGCATAAAATGTAAAAGGGATCTTTTGCAGGAACCTGTTCTTTATCGGCACTTTCATGTTGAAGGCCAACACTTTTTTCCGAATGGTATATTTTGCCACTGCAGCTGCCACACCGTCCACAACATAAGAATCCAGCCCTCTTAGAAAAAGGCCTCCAAATCCTATCGCCCTCCGGTTTAGAAAAGCCTGGTCAAATGGAAGCTTTATCATCCCTACTGTAGAAAGAACACCAAACCAACCTTTGCCGTATGCATCATAAGAATTTCTATAAGCATCCAATTGGAGTAAATTTAATCCCCCGGTAAAACCAAGGCCTCTTTTTAAAACCCTGGTTCCATAAATTCTGCCAGTTAGGGGGTAGTTTACATTATTGGTATTGGAGTATTGGTAACCATACTGAAAATCTGGAAATACTACCGAACTTGTGTTCTTGTGAAAATAATCAGTGCTGTTTACGTCACTGAAGGCTTTATCTTTTAAACTCAGCGTTTGGATACCAAAAGAAAATACATGGCTGCGGAAATAGCCTTTTCGGGAAATATATGCAATTGCTGCACCAGAGGACTGTCTCACAAAATCACCATTTCTAAATAGTTTAAACCTGTTGTTGCTGTCTACCGCAAATGGGATTTCCCTGTTTTGTAAAAAACTACCTGAAACAGAAAAGCCTTCCGTTAGTTTCTTATTACTGAAGGGTTGCAAATAGCTGAAAGAGAGATTTCTGCTATAGCCCGTAAGTATATTTATATTGAGTACGTCCCTTCTGCCACTCAGGTTATATTGGGTGTATTTGGCACCGTAGGTTACCCGTTCCAGGTCAGCATTGTGCACTTTTATCCATTCACTAAAGTTTCTGTCTATAAGTTGAAAACGTGGCGATGGATAGATGTACCATCTTTCTTTGACATCTACAAAGATTTCCACTTCATTAAAACTGGTAAGTACCGATGTGAATTTCACATCTGTAAAAAGATTGGTATTGTACACTTGTGAACGAGCCTGCTCCATTTGTGCCCTTAGCGATGTTCTTCGGATGCTATCATCTGTGTTGAATTGTATTTCTCGATTAATGATATAAGCTTTGGTTTTTTTATTACCGTTGATGTGAATTTCCTTAATGTGTATAAATTCAGAAACAGTATCTGCTAAAAGTTCAATGGCTTTATCTAGAATTATTGAAGTATCTCCAGGTAATTTTTGTGCATTCGCAGATTGAGGAAGATTGATCAGCAAAATAAGAATAAGGTATGTGCTGATTAATTTCATAGTTGGCAAAAGGGAAACTTCCTTATCTAAAACTTTATCCGGGATTTTAGAGATCAAGGTAATTCATCAGGTTTTGATAATTAGATTCTATTTCGTTCTCAAACTTTTCTGTACCAAATGAATGTACGACCTCATAGTCGTAACGCTCAAAGCTAGCCACCACGGAGGATATCTCTCTCTTATTGGTGTGAAGGGTTACAGTAAGTATACCTGAGGAAGGATCTATGGTTGTGTTTAAATGAAGAATATGACAGTCGTTACTTTCTACTATACGGCTTATTTCAGAAATGGCAAACTGAGGTCTTTCCATTTGCAATATTATGATACCACCTATTTCATTTGCGCCTGCAAAATTTCCAAGTTGTTTCAGCAAATCCCTGGTAGATATTACGCCAATAAAATCATTCGTTGCATTTACTACCGGTACTACATTGGTATCATGTTGAATACTGTTATTAACAGCTTCCAGGAAATGAACATCGTCTTTTACTGATGTGTAAATGAAATTATTCTGTAAAACTTCAATGGTATATTTTTCATCCTCAGCATCCAGAAGGTCTTCTTCACTCATCAAACCCAGGTATTTGTCTTCTGATACTACTGCCAGGTGAGAAACACGATAATCGGTGATGAGCTGCAAAGCCTTTCCCACACTGTCTTGCAGTTGTAAGCGTGGAATACTATTATTTATGAGGCTTGCGGTGAGCATTTTGATTTTTGTTTATTTAAAATTACGTTTATGCAGCCATTAATCTTTCTTAAGGCTGTCGTAATTTACCTTTAACTTCTGTTAAACTGCTGAAGCGGGAGATTTTATTTTAGCCAGGAAACCATCGAGTATCTGGTTGAACTCTACCGGTACTTCCATCATGGGAGCATGGCCGCATTTGTCTATAAAATGCAATTCACTGTTAGGTATAAGTCTCTTAAATTCTTCGCCTACAAATGGAGGAGTGATCGTATCGTTATTGCCCCAAATGAGGCAGGTTGGTTGTTGTATCAGTTTGAGTTCTTCTCCCAGGTTATTCCTGATAGCACTTTTTGCCAGGGCAATGATCTTGATCACTTTGAGCCTGTTATTGGTTATTTCAAAAACCTCATCTACCAATGCATCAGTAGCCATTGCCGGGTCGTAGAAAGTAAGTGCTGTTTTATTCCGGATATATTCTTTGTCTCCTCTCTTAGGATAAGTATCACCCATGCCATTCTCAAACAAACCGGAACTGCCGGTAAGTATTAATGATTTTATTTTTTCAGGATTTTTTAAAGCATGTACAAGCGCAACATGTCCTCCCAGGGAATTTCCCATTAAATGAATATGCTCATAACCACGATGTTCTACAAAACGGTTTACAAATTTCTGCAATCCGCCAACCGTAGTATGTAGCAGGTCCATCTCCAGCAACGGGAGCATAGGCACTACAACTGTATTCGTATGTTTAAAATGAGCTATAAGGGCAGCAAAATTACTCAGCCCACCAAACAGGCCATGCAGGAACATAATTGGTTCTCCGCTTCCTTCTTCTATAAATTTAAATTTGCCGTCTTGCTTGATATTATACTCCATCACTAATTTTAAAAACTTTATTTTTTACCTGCATCTTACAGGTAAACACCCCTCTTTTTAACAAAGTGCTAAAATACTTTATTTAATTTGAAATGAGAGGTATTTACTTTAACCCTCACCTTTGAGGTAATATAGTGATCTAATGTTTCTGGCTTAGCCGAAAAATTGATTGATTGCCTTATTATCATCACATGTAGGGATCATACTAAGGTAAGTTTTAATGGTATTTAAATTATGTTCCGGGATTGAAACTGAGAAATTTGTAATGTAAAAATCATTTCACCGGATTATGTGAGCCGAAAAATTGTTGGAGGTCAGCAAACATATTTTTGAATATGGGAATTACTTTTCCAAGTCCCTCAATTACATAAGGGCCTAATGGTTGAAGCGAGGAATAGAAAAAAGAGGCTTTGATAGTTTCATCACCAATGAAGTGTAACTGCACCGCATAAAATAAAAATATGCTGAAGATGATGGCATAAAGTAATACATAGAACACCACGCCCCCCAGCCTGTTTGCCCAGCCAAGCATCACCAACTCCAGAGATTTTTGTATCAATTTGGCACCTAGCCTCACCAGCACAAGTACAGCAACAAACACCAGGAAGAAGCTCAGGAAAGGAAGCCATTTAGCGGAGCTATCCAGGCTTGTAGAAAGCTTGTCTGCTACGCTGGCTGAGAGTTTCAATGCTGCAGCCAGGCCAATAATAAAACCTGCGATAGAAAATAATGCTACCACCAGGCCACGGCTATATCCTTTAAACAGCGCCAGGGCTACCAATACTAAAAAGAATATATCTATGATCATTTTGAAGAAAGTAATTCTTTCACAATGCCGCTAATGGTTTTGCCATCTGCTTTGCCGGCAAGCGCTTTACTTGCTGCACCCATAACTTTTCCCATATCAGCCGGTGAGGAAGCGCCGGTTTCAGCTATCAGACTTTCCACCACTTTTCTTATATCCATTTCGCTCATCTGCTCTGGCATAAATTTTTCTATCACGGCTATTTCTTCTCTTTCTTTTTGTGCAAGATCTTCACGGCCCTGTTCTTCAAAAATTTGTAGAGAATCTTTTCTCTGCTTCATCATTTTTTGCAGGAATTTTTGTTCCGTTGCCTCATCTATTTCTCCGCCAGCACCCGGATCAGTTTTTGCTTTAATGATCTCAGCTTTTATAGCACGAAGCCCACGCAAAGCTGCTTCATTCTTGCTTTTCATGGCATCTTTCATTTCTGACATTATCTGTGTTTCTAGATTCATATTGTAGGAATGTTTAGTATGGTTTAGTGTTGTTTAGTATAGTTGAGAATTGTTTAGCGTTGTTGAGAATTGTTTAGCATTTAGAAAGTCTGTACTGTTTACCTGGCATTTTTTACTTCCGCCTTGCGGGATCTTCGATTTTGATTTTTTACTCCCGTATTTAGATTTTCACTTTTCACATCCCCACCTCATTCTCCTTCTCCATTGCCAATTGAAACTTCTGCTGAAATAGTTTCGCAAACCGCTTCATGTCTTCAGAAATTTCTTCCTGCTTGGTGGCTCTTTTAAAAGCATCAGCCATGGTCATCAGCATCTGGTAATAAAAATCTCCCATTTCGTCCACCATCATATCCTTGGTCCAGAGGTCGATGCGTAAGGCACTTTTATCTGCGCCATCCCAAAAAGCCAGGCACATAGCTTTTGCTTTCTGTGCCATATCTGCACTACTGTCAGATGCCTTCCAGTTGATCTGTTCAGGTACTTTATTGTTATCCAGGTGAATATCTATATTGATAGAAGATTTATGCATAAAATTAATTTGTTGTAAAAAAAGGAATCGCAAATTTACTGTAAATATCACAAGACAGAAAGATCAATTGCTCCTGTGCCCAGCAAAGAGGTAAGATCAATTTGTTTTAATTCATCCTGTTGTTTGGCAATCGCATTAGCAGCTTTCATTTTTAAATTTTTGGCTAGTGCTTCATCTTTATAGACCAGCATCATTTGCTCAGCCAGTTCTTTTTCGTTTGGTTTTGATGAGAGAATCAGGTCGTTCTCTTTAGGCTCATCAGTAACAATTACTATAACAGTCCCGGCTTGTTGGGCAAGTTTCACCATAAATGAAGCACCAGTGTTTTTAGCAATAATAAATGCCAAAGATTGTGACAGATATTTTTGAACCTTAGAAATGTTTTTGGATTTCACCAGTTCTATTGAATCCCTGTATTTATAAGTATTCAAAGCAGGAATGGCATCTTGTTTGGTTAAATGATCCACCAACAGAATCATCTTCATTCCTGATTTCATCCTTTTTTTAAATATTGAAAAAGCTTTCAAAATTAGGGTAGCATATTGCTTATTTTCTTCATCCAGGTAAACAGAAAAAAAGTTTTCTTCAGGAAGATCAACTTCAGCGGATTCAATTGTTTCGGGTAAATAATATGGAATGATCCGGGTATTGTTTTTTAATCCGGGAATCTGATTGTGAAATGTCTTTTCCAGGTCGTTATCTGAGAATACAAGTAAACAATCTGCCAGTTTTTTTCCGGAATTTTTTGAGTGGATCAGTTTACTCATTTCACTAATGGTGAGCACACAAATCTTTTCCGGGAAAATAGATTTTGGCATAAATTCCGGAACACCCACAAAATGTGTGATGGAATGTTGTGCCAGGAGTTTCGGCAGTTTTATACTGAGCCAGTAGTTGCGACTCAGTTTATTTTTTATGCGTGGAGAAATTTGCTGGAAACTTACGTTTTCTAATGACGACGTTATTTCATCTTCCTTGTTGGTAAAAAAAATAAACTTGTGTCCGGGATTTTCTTTGGCAAAAAATAAAATGAGTGCTGCTAAAGGATTGTAACCAAAATAATTTTCTCTGCCTGCGTAAATGCCAATATTCATGCTGCAAAAATAAGTTGCTTACAGAGAAATCTGACCTAAATCATCCACCAGCTTTTTGCCTCACCAAAGAAATTAATTCTTCCAGGTTTTTACATTTGTTTATTTCTTTTGCACTTACCATTACCCTTGTTTCATTTTCATTTGCCAGCATGATGAGCGGAAGCTGCAGGTCTTGAGGTATATAATTTCTTTTAAAATCCTCCTTATGTAGTTCTTTTTGCTGATAGGGTAAAGCGTCCAGGAAACTTTGCCATTCTGGCAAAGGTCCGGTATTGCCAAAGGCAAGAAAACAAAGATGACAAGGGTAAGTGGATGGAAATACATTTTTCTTTACAAAATCTACAGCAGCCGGGTAGATTGCATTGTAAGCATTATATACCATGATTATTGTTTTCCCCTCAGATGCCGGGAAGCTGTTAGCGGCTTTTACTTTTATAGGATTTTCTACGACAGGTTTTGATAAATGAATGATGTCTCTCACCCCGATACCGACAAGTAAAGTAATGATGATGGCCCAAATGATTTTTTTAATTTTCATTGTTTAAAAATAATCAAACTGGTTGTCAATCATACCTGGTTTTTTGAAAATAGGTTAGAGGGAAATAGGTAGTAGTGATCATATATGTGAAGTAGTTAACTTTTTATCTATCCCTTGTTAAGCACCAATAATATTTAATCAGGTATTTTTGCAAAATATCTGCCGTATGACAAATGTATCCTGGTTAGAAAGGGATCAATTAAAAATGAATTTCATATGGCTACAATCTTTTAAATAGTAAAAAATGAATACTGCATTTACAGAAAGAATAGGAAAAGAATTAGAAGAAATAGAAGCTGCCGGTTTGTATAAAAAAGAAAGAGTGATCAGCAGTGAGCAAGGTGCTGAGATAATAGTGAATGATAAAAAAGTGCTGAATTTTTGCGCCAATAATTACCTGGGTTTGAGCAGTCATCCTAAGGTGATGGAAGCTGCAGCAAAATCTCTGGACACACATGGTTTCGGTATGAGCAGCGTAAGGTTTATTTGCGGCACGCAGGATATTCACAAAGAACTGGAAGAAAAAATTGCTGCATTCCTTGGTACGGAAGACACGATTTTGTATGCAGCAGCTTTTGATGCAAATGGTGGATTGTTTGAGCCACTTTTTGGTGAAGAAGATGCCATCATCAGCGATGCATTAAACCATGCTTCTATCATAGATGGTGTAAGGCTGTGCAAGGCGCAGCGTTACCGTTACGCACATAATGATATGGCAGACCTGGAAGAAAAATTAAAAGAATCTGCTCATCTCCGCAACCGCATTATAGTGACAGATGGTTCATTTAGTATGGATGGAACCATTGCGCAGCTTGATAAAATCTGCGACCTGGCAGATAAATATGATGCCATAGTCATGATAGATGAATGCCATAGTACTGGCTTTTTGGGTAAGACAGGAAGGGGTGCTCATGAGTATAGAAATGTAGTGGGAAGGATAGATATCATCACGGGTACATTGGGGAAAGCCCTTGGTGGAGCAAGTGGAGGATTTACAACCGGTAAAAAAGAAATCATAGAAATGCTGAGACAGAGAAGCAGGCCTTATTTGTTCAGCAATACATTAATGCCGGCTATTGTTGGTGCTTCTATAGCCGTGCTCGATATGCTTTCTTCTACCACCGAACTCAGGGATAAGCTGGATGCAAATACAAAGCAGTTCAGAACCAGGATGACAGAAGCAGGTTTTGACATAAAACCGGGCGATCATCCAATAGTGCCGATCATGTTATATGAAGCAGAAGTGGCTCAAAAATTTGCAACAGAATTATTGAAAGAAGGAATTTATGTGATCGGATTTTTCTTCCCGGTAGTACCTAAAGGCCAGGCTCGTATTCGTGTACAGCTGAGTGCAGCGCATGATGCTGAACAGATAGACAGGGCCGTAGAAGCATTTATTAAAATTGGTAAACAACTGGAAGTAATAAAATAATTGTTGCATCAAATGATTGTCTTAAAAAGAACAAACTCTTCTGATACGGCATTTGTTTCTCTGGTGAAAAAACTGGATGTCTACCTGGCTGAAAAAGATGGAGAGGAGCATGATTTCTATGATCAATACAATAAACTCAATGATATAAAATATTGTATTGTTGCTTATGTGGATGAAGTTCCGGCCGGGTGTGGTGCAATTAAAGAATTTGAAGATGCTGTAATGGAAGTAAAACGAATGTACACTTCGCCGGAGCATAGAAATCTTGGTATTGCAGCGAAAGTGTTGACAGAACTGGAATACTGGGCAAGGGAACTTGGATTTGAAAAAACAATTCTTGAAACCGGAAAGCGACAGACAGAAGCTATTGGGTTTTATAAAAAAAATAATTATGTGCTGAGAAAAAACTATGGTCAATATGCCAGAGTAGAAAACAGCATTTGTTTTGAAAAGAAATTATCAGGTCTTTAATTTCATCCGCAAGGAAAATAAAATCGTATATGTTACTGATGAAAAAAATATCTACAATCCTGGTCTTAGTCATGATCTCTTTAACTATTATTGTCTCTATGAACGCAGAAGCACAGGTAAAAAATAAAAGTTTTCAGTTCACACTTCAGCTGATGCTCAGCAATAAAACTCCTGTAATAGAAATTACAGAAGCAGCCAAACAACAATCGATATATACATTTATAGATGCAAGGGAGCCGGCTGAATATGCTGTTAGCCACATACAACATGCCCGGTTCGCTGGTTATTCAGCGTACAAACCAGAAGTACTTGCTGATCTGCCGAAAAATGCTCCGCTTATTGTTTATTGTTCCGTGGGTAAAAGAAGCGAGGACGTTACCAACAAGTTACTTGACAATGGTTTTACCAATGTAAGAAACCTTTACGGTGGCATTTTTGAATGGATCAATGAAGGCTATAAAGTATATGATTCCACAGGGAAAGCTGTGAATAAAGTGCATGCTTTCAATAAGGTTTGGGGCCAATGGGTGCATGCACCAGATCTAAAAAAAGTCTACAATTAATTTGCAGACTTTTATAGTTTTTTTTAATTCTCCTGAATATTTATATTAGCGGCTGTAATTAGGCGCCTCCCTGGTGATAGCAATATCATGCGCATGGCTTTCGTGCATACCGGCATTGGTTATTTTAATAAAGCTGGCTTTCTGTAGTTCTGCAATATTCGAGGCACCGCAATATCCCATCCCAGCCCTGAGACCACCGGTAAACTGATGCGTTACTTCCTTAAGCGTTCCTTTGAAAGGCACACGGCCTTCTATGCCTTCGGGTACGTATTTTTTTACGTCAGCTTCTACATCCTGGAAATACCTGTCACTGCTGCCTTGTGCCATTGCACCCATACTTCCCATACCACGGTATTGTTTAAATTTTCTTCCTTCGTAGATGATGGTTTCTCCAGGACTTTCTTCTGTTCCTGCAAACATATTTCCCATCATAACCGTGTTTGCACCTGCTGCCAGGGCCTTTACCATATCTCCGGTATAGCGAATACCACCATCGCTGATGATGCCTGTTTTTTTATTTTTTAATGCAGAGGCCACTTCCATTACTGCCGTGATCTGCGGTACACCTGTACCGGCAACTATCCTGGTAGTACAAATAGAACCGGGGCCAATACCTACTTTTACAGCATCTGCACCGGCATTTGCCAAGGCAGTTGCAGCGGCTGCTGTCGCAATATTTCCTGCAATTACTTCGATATATTTAAAGTTCTTTTTGATGGATTTTAATGTGTCAATTACACCTTTGGTATGTCCATGAGCACTATCTAAACAAATGACATCCACACCGGCATGATGCAATGCTTCTACCCGTGCCAGGCTGTCGGAAGTAATACCAACGCCGGCACCAACCAACAACCTTCCGAAATTATCTTTCGCTGCATTTGGATGACTTTTTAATTTTAAAATATCACCAAAAGTTACCAGGCCAATCAGTTTCCCCTGCTTATTTACAACAGGTAGTTTCTCTATTTTATTTTTCTTAAAGATTAATTCAGCCTTCTTCAGGTCAGTGCCTTCAGGAGCTGTGATCAGGTTTTCTGAAGTCATTATTGTACTGATTTTTTTTCTTAAATCAGTTTCTAACCGGAGGTCCCTGTTGGTAAGAATTCCCACAAGTTTATGCCCTGAATCTACAACCGGTATTCCGCCGATTTTGTTTTCTCTCATCAGGCGCAAAGCTTCTCCAATAGTAGCTTCCGGGCTTAATGTGATCGGATCTAGTATGAGGCCGTTTTCACTACGTTTTACTTTGCGCACCTGGTCTGCCTGCTGCTCTATACTCATATTCTTATGCAGTATACCAAGACCACCTTCCCGGGCCAATGCTATAGCAAGGTTTGCTTCTGTAACGGTATCCATCGCTGCACTCAGCATCGGGATATTTAGTTTTATATTTTTAGTAAGCTCTGCGGTAATGTCCACTTCACGTGGCAGCACTTCAGAGTAAGAGGGAATGAGTAAAACGTCATCAAAGGTGAGACCTTCTCCAAAAATTTTACGTTGATCAGGATTATTTCTTGTAGCCATGGGCAAAGATATGGGTAATTTTGAAAAACTTTTTGCACCAATATTATGCTTCTATTATTTTATTAAGACAATAATAGAATTAAACAAGCGGCTCTTTAAAGCATAAAAATACCCGCCCCAATTTTTTATTGTATTCATTATGTGCAGATGAATCCATTAATATTTTTATGGTTGCCGACGATTCTCTATTCGGAAAAGAATTTAAATTTAAAGCAGCATTAATCTTATATTTTTACTCTCAATAATAACAAGCTAACAAAACTTACCATTTGCCTGTTAAAACCATGACGATGTCCCGCAAGTTCCTATTTGCTTTTGCAATCTTATTTATTCTATCTGCCTCCTCCTGTGTGCTTAGAAAAAATGTGTATTCTCCAACATCTATAAATGTGTTGCAGGCAGATGAAAAAAATGATGTGAAGGTCGCACTCAACTATTCCACAGCTGGTCAGTTTTTATTTTTTAACAGTGAGCGACGAAGTTCAAATGGGATAGACCTGCAGACACTATTTGCTGTAACGCCCCGGATGGCACTGAAATTAGATGGATACAGTAAAGGTGAAAGAAATTCCCGAAATAATTTTTTAGATTCTACAGACGTAAACAGCTTTATAGATTACAGGAAAAGAAATATTGAGTTGAGTGCCGGCATTTATAATTTCTCAAAAGACAAGAAGTATTCAATTTTTCAATTGTATGGGGGAATTGGTTTGGGAACCACTTCTTTCAATGGTGTTTTTGATGCAACAAATTCACTGCAAAAAAACAATTATTCTGCAGAATTTATTAAATATTTCATTCAGCCCTCAGTAAGTATCCGGGGAGGTTCCAATTATACTTTTACAATTGGTTCAAGATTAAACCTGTTGAATTTTAAAAATATAGAAACAGATTATCCAGACATTGAAAACGAAATTCTGGGATATATTGACAATAAGCCAAGTTTCTTTATGGATCTCATGATCAATAATGAATTTGGATTTAAATCCCTAAGTGGCATTAAATTTCAGACACAGCTGGGTTCTACACTTCTATTTACGCAATTCACAGATCTTTCCTCAAGTCTTGCTTACAGGGGGCAATATGATTATAACTCGATATGGTTTAACCTGGGCGCAATTGCTGATTTGAATACGCTGTTTAAAAAGAAGTAATTATTTTATTTTACGCATCATTACTTTTTCCGCGGCAGCAACAATGTGTTCCGGGCTCAGGCCATATTTCACCAAAAGTTGTTCTGGTTTTCCGCTTTCGCCAAAGGTATCTTGTGTGCCTATATACTCTATTGGAACCGGAAATTTGGTAGCAGCCACCTGTGCAATGGCATCTCCAAGACCGCCAATAATATTATGTTCTTCAGCAGTAACAGCACAACCGGTTTTTTCTATCGAACCTTTGATCGCCTCTTCATCCAGCGGCTTTATGGTATGTACATTGATCAGTTCTACACTCACACCTTTTTCTTCCAGGATTCTTGCTGCCTGCACTGCCTGCCAAACCATATGGCCACAGGCAAAAATGCTAACGTCTGTTCCTTCATTCATGACATGAGCTTTGCCAAGCACAAAATCTTCTTCTTTGGTAAAGATTGGCCAAACCGGGCGGCCAAAACGGAGATAAACCGGTCCTTCATAATTGGCTATTGCTTTTGTTGCAGCTTTTGTTTGGTTATAATCTGCAGGAACAACTACTGTCATTCCCGGTAGCATTTTCATGAGGCCAATATCTTCTAATATTTGGTGGGTGGCGCCATCTTCCCCTAACGTAAGACCAGCATGAGATGCACAAATTTTTACATTCTTTCCGCTGTAAGCAATGCTCTGACGGATCTGATCGTACACCCGGCCCGTACTAAAGTTTGCAAATGTGGTTGTGTAAGGAATTTTGCCGCCGATAGTAAGCCCGGCAGCTATGCCCATCATGTTAGCTTCTGCAATTCCTACCTGTATGTAACGGTCAGGAAATTCTTTTATGAACGGATGAAGTTTCAGTGAGCCGGCAAGGTCACAGGTAAGTGCAACAATATTTTCGTTTTCTCTTGCGGCTTCCAGAATGCCATCACCAAAACCACTTCTTGTATCTTTTTTGCCGGTAACTTCAATATCCTTGAGCATAGTTTTTTTCTTTGCAAGATAAGAAATACAGCTCCACTACCAAAACGGAAATCAGGCATTTATACACAGTCTTCTAAGAAAAGGGTGATGAACTATGCCTTTTTATTTTCCCATGCCCAGGCAGTTTCCATGATATGGTTCATGTCATAAGCAGGATCCCAGCCCAGTACTGTTTTCGCCTTGTCATTATTGGCATAGATGGCTACGACATCACCGGGTCGTCTTGGCCCGGATTTATAATTCAGCGAGGAGCCTGTTACTTTTTCAAAAGTATTAATGGCTTCCAATACTGTAACTCCATTCCCCGTACCAAGGTTAAAGGTTTCTGTATTTTTCTCCATTTTATCTTTCATCATATACTCCAGGGCCAGTGTATGGGCATGAGCAATATCGCAGACATGAATGAAATCTCTGACACAACTTCCGTCACGGGTATCATAATCTGTGCCGTGTACCTGCATCTGTGGTAATTTTCCTGCGGCAGTCTGTGTGATCGCAGGTACAAGATTTTGAGGACGGCCCAGTGGAAGTTCTCCCAATTCATTTGTAGGATGAGCACCTGCGGGATTAAAATACCTCAGCAAAACTGCCTTGAGGTTTGTATATCGGTCTGCCGTTTGTTCTACGATTACCTCACCCATTTGTTTGGTACTGCCATAGGGCGAAGCTGCAGGAAGAATTGGGCTGTTTTCTGTAACGCAGGATGCATCAGGGTTTCCGTAAACGGTACAGGAAGATGAGAATACAAAATGTGGCACTTTGAAATCTGCTGCACATTGCAAAATATTAATCAGTGAATTAAGGTTGTTTTTAAAATAGAGTAATGGATGCTCTACAGATTCTCCAACGGCTTTAAACGCCGCAAAATGTATGATACCACTGATCCCCGGATTTTCATTAAAAATTGCTTCGGTTTCATCGAGGTCGCAAAGATTCACCGGGTAGTTCTTTACTTTCTTACCTGTGATCTTTTCAATGCCTGCGAGGCTTGCCGGGGTACTGCGGCTGTTATCATCCACTGAGATCACGTCATAACCATGCTTTAAAAGATCAGCAATGGTATGACTACCTATGTATCCACATCCGCCTGTTACCAATATTTTTTTCATAAGTCGTGTGATGATTTTAAGAAGAAGGTTAAGATCCCGCTTTTGATTTTCCAAAGAAAGTTAATCAAGGTCTCAGGTGGACAAAAATAATGGTTTGTCATCTTGGAAAAAAAATTGGTTTAAGCTTTGAATGTAAAAGCCTGAAACTACGTTGGGAAATGTTTTCTCTAACTTTAATAATATGCAGGATTCAGAAAAAAAGAAACAGCTCAATAAACATAAAAGCCTGGCCACAGGTTTATTTCTGCTGATGACGGTATTGTTTGTGGTAATGATTTTTTTACAAAAAAATAATCCTGCTGCCTGGATCGGATATGTGAAAGCTTTTGCAGAAGCTGCAATGGTGGGTGCTTTGGCAGATTGGTTTGCCGTAACAGCCTTATTTCATCACCCGCTAGGTTTGCCCATTCCACATACAAACCTGATAGAAAACAGTAAGAAAAGAATTGGTGATAACCTGGGCAATTTTGTGGTAGATAATTTTCTTTCTTCAGCAAACCTGCGGCCCTACATCAGTCGGATTAAGCTGGCTTCAGTAGCCGGAGAATGGTTATCCAAAGAAAAAAACCAACAGTTACTCATTCGTGAAATCAGTAACCTGCTCAGGGATGTCATCCTAAAATTAGATGATAAGGAAGTAAGTAATTTTCTCGCAAGAAAAGCTTCAGCATTACTTGAGGATCTTCCATTACCGAAGCTGGCTGCCGGAACGCTTCAATATGTGATTGATCATAATGAACATGAAAAACTCATCAGCTTGCTGGCACAAAAAATAAAAGGATTTATAGAGGAGAATGGAGACCTGGTTAGAGAAAAAGTGCAGCAGGAAAGCTATTTTTTTATACCAGGTTTTGTAGATAGAAAGCTGGCTGATAAGATCACTGTCGGCTTAGTAAAATATTTTGAGGACATAGAAACAGATACAAGTCATCGGGTAAGAATGGAAATTGTAACACAAATGCAAAACTTTGTGCAAAGTCTGCAAACAGAACCTGAATGGGAGACAAAGTTTGCAACCATCCGGCAAAACCTTTTAAGTCCTGAAAAGATCGGGGAATATACCGGTAGGGCCTGGGAAGGAATAAAGAAAATGCTATTGGAAGAATTGCATGATGAACAATCACAATTAAAAAAATACATACTCCGGTCAGTAAATGATTT
>JBBQYS010000058.1:0-19022 GCA_038208485.1 Chitinophagales bacterium | reverse complement strand
TTTATTTTAATAATTGGATCATTCCCACAATTCAAATAAGTTGAATTGAATGATAGTGGTTGTCTTGGCCTCAAATGGCTAGACTATTTAGTGAATAAAATTGTTAGAAGCCATTACAAATTTAACTGGAACGTTGATAAGACAAAGAAGAAATCTTTTACAGTGTGATACTATCTTTTTTTAAAAAGAAATTATTTGGATAGCTTTTAAGTTGGTCGGCTGGTCACAGACCAGGCCTTATAAAATTAGTAGAGTGGGGGGCGGGAAAGACGCTGTTACCAACAAGGGCGGAGTCCCTATTTTGCAGAACTGCTTCTGAAGGGCATTTACTTCTTTCTAACAATCCATAAGTCCTGCCCGCCAACTTTTTCAAGATTACTTTTTCCATCATAATATTCCACTATTTCAAATAGCTCTTCAACTTGAAGTCGAAATGAATTATACTCATTAAAAGTTGTCATCATTCTGTGTCCTTCCTGGTTATATGAAATTGTATAACTTCCAAGTTTCTTTAGTTCCCTTAAATGGCTTTCATCTAATTTATTAAAAAAATGGTTGCCGTGTGTAGTAAATAAGAATATTCCATTGCTTTTTAAAACTCTTGCTATCTCAGTTAACCAGTCTTTCTGATATTTTGATTCAATATGCGTAAAAACGGACAATGCGAAAACCAAATCAAAATAATTTGCTTGATAGTTTGTAGGCGGATTATAACTTGTTAGCTCGAATTTTACATTTGAAATATTTTTGATATTCCATTCAATCATTTCACTATTGATATCACAAGCATAAAGTTTCGAGTTGTTATTCAAAAATTTTTCATAATGCCTAGTGATTCTTGATACACCACAGCCCCATTCAAGTATCGATTTATTTTCTGGCAAATATTTTAAAGTCCAATCATTTATTTCCTTGGCACATAAAAACCCATCTTCTTTATACTGTTTATAATCAAGCCTAAATGTTTCATATAAATAATAATCTGATGGTAACGAAAAGTCTGGATTGCTTTTTTGAATTGCAAATTAGACTGTTGATTTCTCCATTTGGCAATTTTGAAATTTATAGTGTCCAACAACTGGAGTGTATTGGTAATTTGAAATAAAAACTTTAGACTGGATTTTAATGATTGCATAAATTGATTGGTTTTTCTTATAGCCTGCCTACAACCAGGAGAGTAAATTATAAAGGCAACTTACAAAATAAAATGATCCTAATATTTTTATAGTGTTGTCATGTCATTGCGTAAATTAATTCTTATTTTAAAGAGTGAAAGCCATTCCCGTAACTACAAAAAAATCCCTAAACCAATTTTGTAACCCTACCTATTCCCTCACCACCTGCCCAAATGCATTGTATCTAATCAGATTCGTTTTCTTACCAGTGCTGTCATATTCCTGCCATTCGCCTGTGCGGAAACCGCTTTTGTAATTTCCTTCTTCTCTTACTCTGCCGTTTTCATAATACTCTTTAGATGGTCCGTTGTTGGTGCCATAGCTATCAAATTCGTAAGCTGCTTTCAGTTGGCCGTTATCATAGAATTGGGCAAAATAAATACGTCGGTTATTTTTTGTTACGATCACTTGTTTGATCAGCGAATCTTTTCCTTTCATGATTTGCATCAATGTAGAATCCTGGCTATTGCGGTAGTAATCTGACCAGGCAAATTCAGCTGTGTACTGTGCTTTACTATACACGGAGTCTGCTGTTGATTTTACAGAATCAATATAGGCAGTATCGATAGTAATCCTTTCTGTGGTTTTATTGTTTGTACAACTGCAGACATATAAAGCACTTATTGACACCAGGAGAAAGATCTGTTTCACTTTAATTTTTTTTGATGAAGTAGGAACTAATAATTTAGTGCAAAAATAAAAAAAAGGCAGCGTGAGAGAACTCACACTGCCGGAAAATAACTAACAAAAATAAACAGCTTAGTACTTAGTCCAACCTTTCCACCAGGTATCACCAACTGCACAAGCACCACGGTAAGCCACACTTGTGAAACCATTAGCCAGTTTAGGGTTTGTAAATGAAGCACCACTAACTGCTACTGAAGATGCTGTCGGGTTGAAATCAGGACTTGAATAATTGAAAGGAGCAATAAGGCCAACCTCTGCATTGGTAGCATAAGTCTTGTTATTATAGGCTGGGGTATTGAACCACGCAGATATATCAAATGCCGGATTAATTGGTACTGTGGTGTTAGTACCCCGGCTAAATAACAATGGAGTAGGACAACCAGCAATGATTGTATTTTGTACCTGAAGCGATCCAGGGATATTGTTATCAGTAGGAACACCTCTTGTTGCGTCAATGTATAAGCCAAAAGGATAGCCCATGATGATAGAATTATATATAGATAATGAAGAATTCCTCCTGATCTGAGCACCCCAAACAAAGTTTGCAGCTCCTGTATTGTTTAGTTGCGCTTTCGGACCCATCACAGTCATGTTACTGAAAGTAGCAGTAGTTTGTGGAGTTAATGAACTACCATTATTATCATTGTCACTTTCAAAAGCCTGACTTTTAGATATATCAGCTACGGCAGAATCCCTAAGTGAAATACCAAATTGAACTTTTCCATTGTAACCGTTATCGGTATCAAAATCATCATCCAGCGTACGGTAAGAAATAAGGTGCGTACAATTTACAGTACCGCCAAACCACTCAAAAGAATCATCGTTAGCATAGGAAACCTGGATATTGTCTACTACTGTACCAGTACCTACACCACCGAAAGTAAGGCCATTGATCTCCTGGTCGGGCAGGAAGGCAAAACCAGCGTATTCTATACGAACATATTTAAGGATACCACTGTTATCAGCAGGATTCTGAGCCTGTGTAGATGGCGTGCCAAATAAACCAAGACCGTCACTGTTATTGATGCCACCTTCTACCTCACCAATTCCCTGTACACCATTGAATGACCTGTTTGTTGGTGCATTTCCAAGGAGAACAAGTCCCGCCCAGTCTCCTCTAACAGGATTTGATGCTTCAGAAGTAAAAACAATAGGTTTTGCTGCTGTACCTTCTGCATTTATCCTGGAACTACGGGTAATGATCAATCCGCCATTTCTGCCATTCTCTCCTACGATCTTAGTACCAGGCTCTATGGTAAGTATAGCACCATTTGTTACATACACCAAACCACGAAGTTTATAGGTGAACTGAGCCTTTAGTGTACGGCTTTCTGTGATACGTCCTTCAAGGATTAGATTTTCTGTACCTGGGGTAACAACGCCACCACCACCAGTGGTATTGCCGTCAACTTCTATTTTGCGACAACCTACAGAAACTGTTGTGGCAAGAATTACTGCGTAAAGGAAAAACTTTTTCATGATTATTAGTTTGTAATTTTTATTAATTTTTTTTTAATGATTGTTATATTGGGTTATTATTTTTTTTAAAAATTGTATCCGAAACTGATGCTTATATTGGTACCATAATTTCTTCTGATGGCATAGTTGTCAATGGTATTACCATCATATTTTTTATTATCATTCAGGTCATAATAAAATATTGCTTCTTTGTTGATGATATCTGAAACGTTCAATTTCACTTCGCCTTTTTTATTGAAAACAGTTTTAGCAATCTGTAGGTCTAGCACCGGACGTGGGTTTTCCCAGATATTTGGTGCTTCTCCATCTTGTCCGCCTACGTATGCTATACGACGCCCGATCTGGTTGAAAAGTAAAGTTGTCGCCAGGCCATATTTCTCAAGATCATATTGTACAGAAGCATTGATCAGGTAGGGACTCTGTCCCTGCATTGGCCTGTTTTCGCTGTCATTATTTCCACCACCTACTCCAGTAACTCTATTGTAGATGTAGCTGATGTTTGCTTGTACGGTAAAGTTTTTCAGAGCGGTAGAGTTATCCAGTTTTTTACGCACCTCTACTTCAGCACCAAAACTGTTGGCTTCGTCAGCATTAATGTAATTAAAAGTACCGCCGCCGCCGCCGGGGTTATAGAATGTCTCGATCGGGTTATCAAAATATTTGTAGAAAGCACCGATAGTGAATAGTTCGCCGGCTCTTGGATACAGTTCATACCTCAGATCGAAATTGCTCACTTTTGTACGCTGCAAACCAGTATTTCCTGCTACGGTGGCACCAAGATCAAAATCAAAAAACTGGAAAGTGCTTAGCTCTCTGAACTCGGGACGGATAACCGTTTGAGAACCTGAAAGACGCACATTTGTTTTATTATTTACTTTATAAGTGGCATTAAGTCCTGGCAGGTAATCTGTAACTTTTGTATTTACAAACCTGTCATCACTTTGTTTTACGCTTCCTACAAGCTGATCAAAATCTTCTACCCTTAGCCCATAAACAACCCTCAATTTCTCTGTGAACTGATTGTCGAATTGTATAAAACCAGCATTTAAAATAGAATTGGCCAGGTACCTGTAACGGTTACTTGGTAGTTCGCTAAAGGCAAATTTGTTGTCAGAGCCATTCCCAAAATTTTCAGGAGCAAATATCTTATCCGGAGATAATGCAATCAGTGATTCATTTGATTGTGGCAGATAGATGGCAAACGGACGACCGTCAAATAACCTGTCTTTTACCTGGAAAAAATAGCCACCCTTAATCGTTTGATCTCTTCCACCAACTTTTACAGTTTTAGCAAGGTCCCCACCAGCAGTGTACACATAATCATTCAGCATCCCAAAATACCTGCTACCACTTTTTTGTGAAGAATTACTACTGCCAATATCAGCCAGGAATTGGTCGCCGGGATTAGCCTGCACATATTGTAACCTGCGCTGGTCAGGAATGTATTGATCAAGAATATTAAAACTACCAAACCAGTGCAATTTTGATTTGATTGGGTTAATATTATGGTCACCGGAGATTTGTGTGTTAAAGAAAGTATTTGCTACTAAAGCAAGCTCCGTAGCCCTGATTGGGGCTCCATTTGGAAATCTTTCATACTCAGTACCGGTACGTAACGTAGCATAGTCTGAGGTGTTTACATTTAGAATGTTTTTGATAGCAATTTTATTGTCTTTACCTAACTGTAAAGCAAAATTTGCAATGGCGCCGGCGAGAACATCCTGGCTATATTTTTTGCTGTCATATAAAAAATTAACAGTGGGGTCATTATTCTGGAAAGTGCTGATCTGGTTGTCAAAATTCAGGATTCTTTTGTTCCTGTTATAAGTTAAGGCAAGGATTGCTGCGAGCTTATTGTTGCTGCCCAAATTCTTAGAAAATCCACCACTTAACTGAAGGCTTTGATTAATAGTAGAGGCAATACCGCTGGTTTTGTCTGTACTCCAAACATTTTGAAATTTAGATCCAAAGGCTGTTTGTTCCTGTTGGGATAAAGCCAGGAAAGTTGAACGAAGCGGCAATCCAGCTGGTAAAGCCCTTGTACCATCATCATAACCTAACCAATCCTTTTTTCCACCCTGGTAGTCAAAAAAATCTCTTCCAATAGTTTGGGTGTTGAAGCCTGTACCAACCTGTACACTAAAGAAGTTTTTTGTAGGTACGTCTTTGGTATTTACCTGTACTAAGCCACCAGCCCATTCTGCCGGGTATTCCGGTACAAAAGCTTTGTTGATGATAATATTGTCTATCAAAGAACTTGGGATAATATTAAAACTAAATGTTTTGCGATCTGGCTCTGTACTGCTCATGAGTACACCATTGATCATGGTAGCATTATACCTGTCTGCCAGGCCCCTGATCACGAGGTATTTTCCTTCCTGTACGCTGGCTCCCGGCACACGGCGAAGTACTTCACCGGTATTTTTATCCGGAGACCTTCTGATGGTTTCTGCAGAGATAACCTGTGCAACAGTGTTGGTGTTTTTCTGAAATGCAATCAGTGAAGCTGCTGTTTCTTTACGGGCTGTACTGGTGCTGCGGATAACAACGGCATCTTCGGTTTTGGTTCTTTGTACAAGCGCCAGGTTTTGGTAGGTGATTTGGTTTGCAGTAGTAATGACCTCGTCTACTTGCTGGGTAACTCCATTGTAACTAAATACTAATGAAGTTTTACCAGGAGCGGTAATGGTAAGTGTGTAACGACCTTCTATGTCAGTGGCAGTACCACGATCAGTGTTTTTGTCTATTACCGAAACGCCTGCCAGTGGTGCACCGGTTTCACTGTCAGTAACCTTTCCTGTAATTTTGGTCTGTGCAATTGCTGCACTAGTTATGAAAATAAAACTAAGTAAAAGTAAGAATTGTCTCATGCCCTGTTTGATTTAGGTACAAAGAGACTACTCTAATGTTATGAGACTATTATGGCAGTGTTACCAAAATGTTACGGCTGAAAGAAAGTACTTAGTATTGAGTGGGTAGTCCTTAGTACTTAGTATTGAGTACTTAGTACTTAGACTGGAAGACAGGAGACCGTGAGACGAGAGACTTGGAGACGAGAGACAGTGAGCCGGAAGACCGTGAGACGAGAGACTTGGAGACGGGAGACCTTGAGACGAGAGACCGTAAGATGAAAGACCTTGAGACGGAAGACCTTGAGACGAGAGAATTTTAGATGATAGTCCGGGAGAACAATGACTTACACTTGATATCCGTTGCATTACTCAAGAATTTATATTTTAAACAACACTAAATTAAACATCACTAAACAACACTAAACTACACTAAACAACTCTCAACAACTCTCAACAACTCTCAACAACTCTCAACAACTCTCAACAACTCTAACAACTCTCAACAACTCTAACAACTCTCAACAACTCTCAACAACTCTCAACAATACTCAACAACTAAACCCCCAAACCCTACTTCAATTTCACCAACGGCTGATTCAATCCATTCACCTCATTTTTCATAACCACATATTTTGGTAGACTTTCAAAAAGCTTGGTCAGGTTTTTAAAACCAAAACTACGGGCATCAAAACTCGGATCGATTTTTCTGAGGTTAAGTCCCAGTTTTGCGATGCTCACTTCATCTTCTTCATTTATAGATATCTCAAACGCCTTATCAATGATCCCTATTCTGGATTCATTTTTTTCTGGAGCAGTTTTTTTAGACCGGCTTTTTGTGGCTTTGACAGCTACCTGTCTTTCCGGAGCAATGTTTTCGCAAAAAGTAAATATCTCACAGCTTTGAACAAAGGCTTTTGGGGTCTTCTTTTCTCCAATACCCATTACAAACATGCCTTCTTCCCTGATCCTTTTGGCCAGCCCCGTATAATCACTGTCACTGCTTATTAAACAAAAACCGTCGATTTTATTGCTGTGCAAAATGTCCATAGCTTCTATAATCAAAGAGCTGTCAGTAGAATTTTTCCCCGGAGCATAAGCAAATTTCTGAACGGCATTAAAAGAATGCTCGTTGATTACATTCTTCCAACTGTTCAGGTAAGGGGTTGTCCAGTCTCCGTAAATGCGACGGATAGTGGCTTTGCCGTATTTTGAAATTTCATCAAGCATCTCCTGTATTAATCTTGCAGGGGCATTATCTCCATCTACCAATACAGCAATATTCGATTTTAAATTATCCATGAACTATTTTTCTTTGGTTTGGTAAATGAAATTAGTTTATTTCTGTATTTGTTTATGTTTCTCTACATGTAATACAGAATTGGAAACCCGCAAAGAATTGAATATTACCAAATTATTACTATTTATATTTACAGAGCCTTGTGGCATATACTATTTATTTTTGCGCAAAATTAAATGAACCATGGGAGTTAATTCAATAATTAAATTTTTCTTACCCAAAGACAGGGTTTTTTACCAGCTGTTTGAGAATGTAGCAGGGACACTTGTGGAAATGGGGTATAAACTAAAGCAATGTGTAAACGAAAATGATTTTGACAAAAGAGCAACTATCATAAAAGAAATTGAAGACCTGGAGCATGTAAACGATGAGTTCACCCACCGCATTTTTATAGAATTAGGGAAAAACTTTATTACTCCATTTGACAGGGAAGATATCCACTACCTGGCAAGCGCTCTTGATGATATTGCAGATTACATCTACGCCAGCGCTAAAAAAATAAATTTTTACAGGGTTAATCCTGATGATATTGGTATACAGAAATTTGGAGACCTCATCAATCTTGGTACAGAGCAGGTGCATAAGGCAGTTACAGAACTTCGTAACATGAAAGACATGCGTAAGATTACAGATGCACTGGTCGCCATCAATAGTATAGAGAACCAGGGTGATGATATTTTTGACATGAGTATCGAAAGGTTGTTTGCAACTGAGGTAGATGCTAAAGAAGTAATTAAGAAAAGAGAAATATACCAGGTAATGGAGATTGTTACCGATAAATGTGAGGATGCAGCAAATGTTATTGAATCAATCATTGTGAAGTATTCCTAATCCTATTTCCCCTTTCACAAATTCCAAATCAAATCTGCAGCCGGTATGAATTTTCCTTTACTGCTTATCGTTATTATAGCACTAGCATTGATCTTTGATTACATCAATGGTTTTCATGATGCTGCAAATGCGATTGCTACGATCGTTTCTACAAAAGTACTTACACCATTTCAGGCAGTAATGTGGGCAGCTTTTTTCAATTTTGTTGCCTACTTTATATTTAAAGACCATGGCGTTGGAGAAACCATTGCAAAAACGGTAAAAGGTGATATTGGCCTCACTGTTATCCTTTCCGGTTTAATTGCTGCCATTATCTGGAACCTGATCACCTGGTGGTACGGTATTCCTTCCAGTTCCTCTCATACACTTATTGGTGGGTTTACCGGGGCGGCAGTTGCCAGTACAGGAAGTTTTTCTATCATTAATACTTCTATAATGCTTAAGATCGTTGCATTTATAGTAGTAGCTCCCGTGGTTGGTATGATCATGGCTTTGATTATCTCTGTCTGGTTCCTGAACTCTTTTCGAAAAGGCATTTTGCCTAAACTCGTGGCCTTGCTCATTATTGGTGGAATGGTCTTTTTGCTCACGCAGGTGATAGAAACAGATCTTACTATAATAACTACTCACTATAAGACAACATTTTTAAAAATACTTTTTTATTCACATAATTTTAAATGGCTCCTCATTGCTTTTGTGGTTATCTCTCTAAGTGTATTCTCTTTGTTCCTGAGCAACCTTAACTATCGTCAGTCGTCAAAATGGTTTAAGAAAATGCAGTTGGTTTCTTCTGCTGCATTCAGTATTGGCCATGGTGGAAATGATGCACAGAAAGTAATGGGTATCATTACTGTAGCGCTCATTAGCGGCAACCAGATCGAACGATTTGACCAGATGCCTAACTGGGTGCCACTGGCATGTTACACAGCTATAGCCCTGGGTACTATGAGTGGTGGTTGGAAGATCATAAAAACCATGGGAACCCGGATTACCAAAGTAACTCCGTTTGAAGGTGTGGCTGCAGAAAGTGCCGGTGCACTTACCTTATTTATTACAGAAATGCTGAAGATTCCGGTAAGTACTACACATACTATTACCGGTTCTATCATTGGTGTTGGTGCTACCAGAAGGTTGAGTGCCGTACGCTGGGGCGTTACCATAAGCCTCCTCTGGGCCTGGATCATTACTATACCTATTTCTGCACTTATGGCCGCAATTCTTTACTGGGTGATTAATATTTTTATATAAAGTTAGAGGGATTACACATTGCTAAGACATTAAATCGGAGCTAGCTTCCTTTAGCACTTTTACAACCTCCTGTGACGCACAAACAAAATTACATGGACCTGGTCGCATACCGATGTCAAAATAGTAGGTTATCTAAATTCTTAGTATTGCCTGTATGCTTTTTGATGTGCTGTTTTTATTTCTTCAATTAAAGTTTTCGGTTGCAAAACTTTAATATTGTCGCCAAATGAAAGTAATTCCATCACCAAATCATGCGTAATACAAAGCTTCAATTTTATTTGAAACTCATCATCATTGTCAATTAAAACTTGTTGTGTGTCGTGAAGCGGTAAAGTCTTAATGTATTTGCCCTGAAATGGGTCAAACGATAAAATGATGTCTTGCGGTTCTGTGTCATTTGGACTTATAATGCCAAAACAATAACGATAACTTTGTTCAATGTTGTAATTGTCGGGATACTGATAAGTTTGAAGTGTGATTTCAAGGTTTGTCAAACGGTCAAGAGCAAAACTTTTTATATTGTTGTCTTTGCAGTCTTTAGCCATTATATACCAACGGTTTTTGAACTCTTTTAAAGCGTATGGTTCTACAAAGCGTTGGCTTAATTCCTCTTCCCAAAATTTCTGATAAGTGAATTTAATTTGAAGTCTATTCTTGATTGCATGAAGTAAGCCATATAAATTTTCTGTTCCCTGTGGTCTGCGTTTCTCCAAGTGAATGAAAGGAGATAAATCTTGTGCCAGGTTTAATGAATTAAACATATCAAAAGCCTCCATCATTCTTTGAAAATTCATGTTTTCGTTCTCGCTTTGGCTGATGAAATAACCCTTTTCTGATTTGGAGTATTCGATATCAATTCCAAAAACGTTTCTAATTTCCTTTAAATCCCTTTGAAGTGTCCGCTTAGAAAATCCGATGTTCAAATTATCATCCTGCATTTGCAAATAGTCAAACTGATTTTCAATATAAGCTTGTAACTCCTCATAAGTAGAAAAGGGTTTTACTTTTAGCTTTTTAAGAATAAGGAGGTAGCGTGATATGTAGCCTCGTTTTGACATTTTATTTGTAGTGTTCTTTAAGTAAATTAATCATGTCGACTTGATGATCTTTTATTTCTTGAATACCCCAATCTGGACTTGAGTAGATTTTTACCAATTTTAATGAGTCAAAATTTTCTTTTCTGTTGAAATCATCTTTCTTCTTTACGACACTTAGATTACTATACGAAGAGTTTTGACCTATTGATAATAACCCTAAATTACCAAAAGAATTTAACCAGTCTGTTTCATCATATGCATCTTGTAACTTTCCTTTATACTCTTCATTTTGTGGAAAGACGTGTTCAATAGAGTTTTTAGATGTAATTCTATAATTTTTGAATTTTAGTGTTTCCTTGTCAATCCAGTTTTTCCATAATAAATATTCCAATTTATAAAACCAATAATGATTAAAACTTGTGCCTGAATTTTCTTTTAAAACAGAATAGATTTCTTTTTCAAAATCGGGCTCAATTAAATTTTCGCTCATTAAGAGTTTCAATGAAATATCTTTTTTATCACCTGGAAGCATTATGTTGTCGATACGTTCTAATTCTTTTAATATGTTTTCATCATCGTTTGTTAATTTTTCTCTTTCCAATAAGTAGCTCAAAAAAGGGCTTAACCAATATTGTTGATTAAATCCACCAGTAAAATATAAAACAGATTGTAACATTTGCAAATTTGTATAACCTTCTGCACTTCTGGCAAAATAATTTTTATCCTTGTTAACTGATTGAGAAGGGGCGATTTTTGATAACAATAGTTTTTCATCATCATCTACACTATCATCTTCTTGCTTCATCCATTTAACGATGTGCTTATCAAATATGTACCTCACTTGCCATAATAACTTAAAAAAATCTTCTATGTTTTCAATTTCCTCAGGCTTTATTGTTTCTAATAATTTTTTAGCATCAAAAGAATCAATATCCTCTTTTATTTCTTTGTTTTTTCTGTAAATTCTAAAAGTGTGCAGTAATAATAAATTGAACGAGATAATTGAACGGCAAGTTGCATGTTTTGAATTAGATGATTTTTCAGATTGGTCATAAATGACTTCAAAATCTAAAATCTCTGAGATTGTTTTATTTTGTTTCAGGTTTGTATTTTCATTTTCTGTCGCTTTTACTTCTTTATTAATTTTCTCATATGATTCCGTACCAAATTTTACGAAATTTAAAGGACTTGAAAAAGAATCTTCGTTGATAGTGTTTTTGTCATAAAAAAAAGATTCTTTGACGTTCTGTTCAAAAAAATTATTCATATTCTCACACGCTTCCCATATTTTAGAAAAACAGATTCTATTTCTTTTTTCAATTCTATCTAACAATCGGGCTTTTAAAATATCTGATTGTTGCAACTGAATTCCGTTCGTGCCAAGTGCTACAAAAAGACCATTCAAGTCGGTATTTTCAGGAGCAATATTAAATATGAATTTTACATTTTGATTAATATAGTTTCCAAAAGATAGTAGATCTAATGTGGGACTTTGGGCGTTAAAAAAACCCTTGATAGTTTCTATTCCAGCGGCTATATTTTTTAAAAATGGTTTGTCTTCTACTGTTTCAAATCTTCTTTGTGAAGTGTTGTCTAACAAACCTTTTAAATATTCGTAAACCTCTACTCTTATATCAAAATCGAAACGTATGTCTTTAAGATTGTTTTCAATTTCAACTTCCAAATATTCTATTAAACCCGTTTTTATTCCCAAGAATTTAAAACAAAAACCAAACAACCAGATTGTTGTAAAACGTTGTTGCCCGTCAATTACTTCGTATAAATTAATTTTGTTTTCAGACTTTTTAGATTTTACAATATAAGTGTTACCCACAAAGTATTCGTTGATTTTGGCTTGAAAACTATTTTTTAAATCTTCTAAAAGTTTAATTATTTCTAAATCATCCCAAACATATGGACGTTGATAAACCGGAATTAAAAATTCGAGTTTTCTTTTAGTAATCTCTTCAATTGTAATTACTTCTGTGTTAAAGTGTTGTTTCGATATATTTTCCATTAAATACTTTTTCTGGCTTTACTTATTTTGAGTTCAAAATCTTTTTTCAATTCTGTATCAAAATTTTCAATTGAAATTGTGTCTTTTCCAAAGAAATTCTTCACACGTTCAAAAAATCTTAGTCTTACTCCCGAAAGATTATCTAAACAAATTTCTGTTGGTATTCCCTTTAGGTATACAATTATTTCTTCGTAAGTAAAAGCGTTTAAAATGCGATCGAGAATTAAAGTTTTATCAATGTAATTTCTAACTGTAGCCTCAAAAATTTTGGATTTCTCTCCCAATCTCAAATAATAAATTAACCGAAATAAATACAACGAAAACTCTAAAATATTTTTCTTTCCAAAGCGATCGACAAAGCACATCAATGCAAGTTGATAATAACTTCTTAAATCGGCAGTTCCGTCAATTGCGTTAATAATTCGCTGATTAAAAGTTGCATAAAAATCATTTCTATCATTTAAACCGAACAAATGATTATAATCATCTGTAAAATTTAGTAAATAGTTGATGTAATTTTCGCCCTCATTTAAAGGTTGACGTATAGCGTATTTATCGCCTGTTACTTTGTGGGTATTCTCCTCTATTTCTACAAATGAGTAGCCAATGTCTCTGCTTTCTTTTTTTGTCTTTTCAGCAAAATCTTCCGTCAAAATCTGTTTCCAATCAGTATCATTCGCGAATTTATCTGGAATTTTACTGTGCCTGTTTAAATAATCCATTCTACGAATTTTACTTAGCATTCTATTTACAGGTTCTAAGTTTTTCTGATTTTTCTCCCATTTTTTAGCAAAATAATTCCTGTTGTCATTTTCTTTGATACTTCTCAAATGATGTGCTTTTAGAATATCTGTACCGCCAAGTCTTTTTCCTCCTGTATTTAGTGTCTCAAAAAAATTATAGGCTAAATCTTCGTTTTTTGTGATAACTAGAGTAACATTAATATTTTCAAAATTTAATTCTTTTTCAAACTCTTTCTTTCTCACCTCGGTTTTAAAATGAATAAAATTCTCTTTAATATGTTTAAATGTAATAGGGTGACTGTAGGTTACATCATATTTTCTATCTGACTTAATCTTATCCAAAATTAGCATTGTTGTGATACGTTGTTGACCATCAATAATATTATAATTTTCACCTTCCTGATGTAAAACAATACTCCCCAAATAAAAACTTGGTTTATCATCACCCCTGTTATTATGTTCAGAAATTTGGTATAAAAGTTTATTCACTTCCCTTTCAGTCCAAACATATGGTCTTTGGTATTCTGGAATATTTAATTTTATTTTTAGTAATTCAGCTAATGAAATACTATGAACTTCCACTTCTTTACTTTTGTCTATCATTATTTCTATTTTTACATTCTCATAATTTTTTTCCAAAGATGTTTGGACGATTCCACGGATTTCTCAGCATCTCTCAAAGCTATATAGTATGTCAAACAAATATTGTATGCGTGAAATATTGGCCAGGATATCTCCGAAAACTGGATGCTACAATGGCCTGCAAATTCTGGTTTTGAAAATCCATAATATTCTAAATCTTGTTTAATCATTGGAAGTCAAATCCAAAGCGATTGTGAGCAGCTACATTTTTTTTTGAATGGATCAATTTGATGTCAAGCAACATCAAATGTGGTTGCATTTGCCTTTAATTCGGGAGTAATTCCATGTTATCAAAAAGTTATTCCAGTAATAATTTTCAGGTGAATTAAAATAGTTAACTGCTCTGTGATAATCTGATTTTCTGGAACTATGCACTTTTGTAGCTTATTCTTTTACAATGTTCATCATAGATTTCAATAAGGCTACCGTTTTTAACTGTAAAGGTATTCCCCGCTGCGCCTCTTACCATTTTACTTCCTTGGCTCATGTATGAAATACGTTTGCAATTTTCGTCATACACTTCAATTAAAGAACCGTTGATAATTACAAAGAAATTACTTGCTACTCCTACAAGTTCTTTGCTTCCTGCACTCATGTAGGAAATTCTTTTGCTGTTTGCATCGAATACCTCAATGAGGCTTCCTTTTTCTCTTACGTCTGAAATCATGTTTTATTTATGTTTTTTTTATGCCTACTCTGTTCAGTTTTCGGCTAACCTGTTATTGTTTATTGCATGAAATCCTATAGGATTATTCTTTCTTGATTGTTGAAAATCCTTTTCATCCTGATTATAAATTGAAGTCAATGTCATTGGCTTATTAATGTTTGTATTGAAACCTAATTTATTTGATAGCTGCTGGGCTTTTTCAATTTCTAGTTCATTGAACTCATACTTTGCGATAAGTCTTCCTTTTCTCATTAAGGCACTATCAATTTTCGAAATATCTGTATTGAATGAACAGACTATTTGAATGTTGAGACAGTCGGAGAGTAAACCGTCTGAAATGTTGAGCAAAGCAGAAACTGGTGATCTGCCATCTTTCTCCCTGTCAACAACTATATTTTCGGCATCTTCTATTACGAATATGCAGTTAGGGTTTTCAATAAGAATTGAAATAAGGTCCGGGTTTGTAATGGCTCCTGCCATATTTGGGGGCAAAAAAATCACATCTTTTTTAAGGATAGTTATTAAATACCGAATATAAGAAGTCTTGCCTGTTCCTGGTTTTCCATGTAGAAGGACGAGCCCTTTGTCGTTTTTTTTTGAAAGCCTTCTAATAATGGTTTGATGTATATCTTTAAAGTCGTCATTGTAATTATCCTCAATGCTTAATTTGGGTTTTAATATTTGTAAGGACTTTGTATCTATACCACGATTAGTAAATACAAGTAGTGATATTTCAGGTTTTCGTTTTGCATTTCTTCCTTTTTCTTTAAAGTTCCTAATACCGTTTATAACAGCTTCAACTTTAAAAATTTCTGTTTTTCGGAAAAGAAATCTAACTGTGGAACAGTTCGTATCAAAATCCACAATTAAGTCATCATACAGGATATAAAATATATCATCTAATTCTGCCATCTTACTTCCATTGAAATATCTTTTGTTATAGTAATGGTCCTTAATTTCTGTTCTGTATGTTTCTGCAAACCATATATTAGCTTTTTTGCAATCAATTTTTATCTCATTAATACAATTTGGAATTATATTGAAGTGTGCAAGAAACAAAGTGAATTCATTTAAGTATGAGGCTTTCCTTTCAGCAAATACTTCACTTAAAGTCATTTTTGAAGATGTTTTTTTAAGTTCAACTGTCTGGGCTTGCAGTTCGTTTAGGTTAATATCTTTTGACTCCATTACTTATACATTTTATTTTCAATGTCAAAGTTAAAAAGCACGAACGCCAAAATGTGTCGCTGTCAATAGAAGATTAAAAAATAGGTACTGATTGTTTGAACTCTGCAAATTGTTCGATAGTAGTTTTTAATTAGGGTTGTATTTTGTCTGCCGGATTTCAGAACAGTCTTCATAAGGGATTGCAGAAAACACTATAGTTTATGTTTTTGTATAGTGTATATCTATCCTTTTTATAATAATCAGTACGCTTCCTCTTTTTGCTAATTTAGTGTACTTAATTTGTTTGTGATAAAGTTTAATTTTTTTACAAAAATATAAACACAAAAAAAGCGAACCAGTTGGTTCGCTTTTATATTAAAACGTTTATATGAATTATGCTTTTGCGGCTGCTTTCTTTGCTTTTCCTTTACCCACTGCCATTCTTTTTTCCTTGATACGTGCACTTTTACCACTACGCTCACGTAGGTAAAATAGTTTTGCACGACGTACACGACCAACTTTATTTACAATAACGCTTTCTACGTTTGGAGAGCTTACCGGGAACAAACGCTCAACACCTACACCATCGCTGATCTTGCGAACAGTAAAAGTAGCGGTAGCGCCTTGTCCTTGTCTTTTGATAACGTCACCTTTAAAGCTCTGGATCCTTTCTTTGTTACCTTCTACAATTCTGTAGTTTACAGTTACATTATCACCAGCTTTAAAAACAGGCTGCTGAGGTTTCGTTGTCATTTGCTCATGAACAAAATCAATTGCGTTCATAGTATTTCTTTTTTTAAGGACTGCAAAGGTAATAGTATTTAACTGATTGAATCAAAAAAAAATATCTTTTCTTCGGCAGAATAGAAGCTTTTTTATAAAATAGCTTCAAATTCACTGCAAATCTACCCTTTAGATATTATAAATCAGTTTACTTTTGCAGCATGGAGCTTCAGTTTGCATTAAGTGAAATAGAAATAGCAGCAAAATTTATACAACAAAGCCTGGGAAAAAATAGAATTATTGCTTTTACAGGGGAGATGGGTGCCGGAAAAACGACACTCTCACAGGAATTTTGTAAAAAACTTGGTGTAACAGCTAATATGAGCAGCCCAACATTTTCTATTATTAATGAATATGGTGCGCAAGATGGGAGTGTGATCTATCACATGGACCTTTATCGGTTAAAGGATGAAGAAGAAGCCATTGCTGCCGGTGTGGAAGAATGCCTGTTTAGTGGGCGATTTTGCCTGGTGGAGTGGCCGGAAATTATTGACAACCTGCTGGGAGATGATTGCTTGAGGTTGCAGATAAGTTTAGCCCCTGACAATAAAAGATTGCTTAAAATATTATAGTATCTTTCCATACCTTATTAAATTCTACATTTTTTTTGATCCTTTAAACAACATTCCTTGGCTACCAGCAAAACCTTTGTATCTCCCTCTCTCACCTATTCTACGATGGAAGAGACCCTGGATATAAAACCCAAAACGGAATCCCTTTGTATTGGTATTCCCCGGGAAGATACATTTAATGAAAACAGGATTGCATTAACCCCTGATGCCGTAGGTGTACTGGTGGCAAACGGGCATGAAGTAATAGTAGAAAGCAAAGCGGGTAATGGCGCAAATTTTTCTGATCAGAATTATAGTGAGGCAGGTGCAAAAATCCAGGTAGATAAAAAACAAGTTTTCGAGTGTGATGTAATAGTGAAAAGTGCCCCGGTAAGCGAAGCAGATTGTGAACTGCTAAAACATAACCAATATATCATCTCTCCCATCCATCTTGCAGTAATGAAGAAAAAGATACTGGAGAAAATGATGGAGAAAAAAATCACTGCGTTAAGCTTTGAAAACCTGAAAGATGCCAGTGGGCATAATCCAATTGTGCGCAGTATGAGCGAGATAGCGGGAAGCGCCGTGATGCTTATAGCAGGACAACACCTGAGCAATGCGAATAATGGAAAAGGAGTTTTGGTGGGTGGTATCAGTGGAATTCCCCCAACTAAAGTAATAATCATTGGTGCCGGTATAGTGGGAGAGTATGCAGCCAGAACTGCGCTTGCCATGGGGGCTTCGGTAAAAGTTTTTGACAATAGTATTTACCGGCTCAAAAGGATGCAAAATAATATTGGTGTGAGAATGTGGACCAGTGTAATAGAACCAAAAATCCTGGCTAAGCAACTTAGAACCTGTGATGTAGCAGTAGGTGCAATTGGCAGTAATGGAGGCAGAACTCCAATATTAGTTTCCGAAGAAATGGTAGCCGATATGCGCCCCGGAAGTGTGATTGTAGATGTGAGTATAGATAATGGAGGTTGTTTTGAAACCAGTATGGTAACTTCTCACAAAAAACCGGTTTTTGAAAAATATGATGTGATCCATTATTGCGTACCCAATATTCCAAGTGGGTTTGCACGTACAGCCTCCCAGGCTATTAGTAATGTATTAATGCCACTACTCCTGGAAACTGCCGATGAAGGTGGTATTGATAATGTGGTATGGCATAAAATAAATATCCGCAGTGGTATCTATCTCTTCAAAGGTTCCCTTACCAACTTTCACCTGAGTCAGCGGTTCAATATAAAATATACTGATTTGAATTTACTGATTGCCAGCAGGAGGTAAGCCCATTGAGAATGAAAAATGTCTCCCGTGCAAAGAGGAGACATTGTTTTACTTATAGTAGAAAACCTGTTTTAGAAACTGCGATCTATTTTGTATCAGCTTGGCTATAACTGTTATTTTCTTCATCTTCTGAACCCCTTCTTTCATCTGCATCGTCTAGTTCGCTGCCCGGTACATCAAGGTCTCCACCGCCGATAGCAGAAGTGCCGCTTTCTTCATTAAGAGGTGTACCGTCTTCATCAGTATTATCGAGCAGCGAACGTTGGAGGCGGCTTTCATCTCTGTCTCCGGTACCGGCATTGTCCAATAATTGTTCATCCAGGGCTGTTACGTTATTTTCTCTCTCTTGCTTTGCATCATCCAGGTTATTGGATTTAATATTTTCATTTGTGTCCATAATAAATGTATTTAGTTGCAGTAAGTGTGGGGAATATTGTGCCAAAAGATAAGTGGGCAAAACGGATGCTGCTGCCGGGCTAAGTACTGAGAATGAAAGGCTGCCGGACTGAAGCGGTAAGCAGTGGAATGAAATGGAGCGGCTTAAAAGCGGAAG
>JBBQYS010000057.1:0-19107 GCA_038208485.1 Chitinophagales bacterium | reverse complement strand
AAAGCAGGTTTCAGCGACAAGGATTATAAACTTGCTGACCCAGCAATGTTAGAAGAAGCGAAGAAACAAGACCCTTTGCAACAACTTTCTGTTTTCCCAATAAGCGATGAAACGGCAGAAGATATTACTTCCGACATTGACATATCAAGAATTTCAGTTCCTTCGGAAATTGAAATACCAAGCACAACAGTTTCTGAAATAGAACAAACCGCTATACAACAAAATGAAGCGTTTGAAAAAACAGTTTCCGAAATGGAAGCAAACAATACAACGGCTTTACCAAACGAAATACAAAAGCTTGTGAAAACATACAGTATCAAAGACATTTTCAAAGAACAAGCAGAACTAATAAACTTACCACAGTTTTATTTAAAAGTTCCTGCAAACGATTTATTCGGAAAAAAAGAAGAAGAGTTGCCTTTAGAAAAGGAAAATCTTTTAGATGGTTTTGCATTGAGCAAAGCCGACACCAATATTGCTTTTGACAGCATTACTTCTGAATTATACAAAGTTGATTTAGACGAAACAAAAAAAGAACACACACCAACATTTGTACGACTGGACGGAGACATACAAGAAAGTATCATGGCTTACATTCTTGACCCATTAAGAAAAGAGAGCAGAGTAAAGAATTTCACAAAACGAATCATGGACATTATTGGAAACATGTACCCAATACCCGACAAGGAAATTGAAAAATTTATTAACCGGATTCTAGAAGATTTTAAAGATGAACAATTTGGAGACTTCGCAAACAACGAATACACTTATACAGACAAAATAAAACTTAAAATAAAATCACTTTCAGAAGACTTTGCTGAAAAGAAATTCAAGGATTTTTTAGACACGGATAAAGTTTTTATTAAGCCTTCATTTGGGTTGCCAAAAAGCATTTCACCTGGTGAGACAGCCAAAGACATTACTAAATCGCTTTATGAGAAAGAGGGCAGTATGAATGGATTTGAAGAAAGGGTAATAAATGAAATTGGTAACATGACAAATATTGCTTTCTGGACAAGAAACATAGAAAGGAAAGGTTTTAGAATAAACGGTTTTGTAAACCATTATCCAGACTTCATCATACAAACAAAAAGCGGTAAGACTATTTTATTAGAAACAAAAGGCGACCACTTAGACGCTGAACCTAAAATAAGGCTTGGTAGCCTTTGGGCTGGTAAAGCCGGAAACAATTTCCGTTACTTCATGGTTTATGAAAGGCGAACAGTTGATGGAGCATATAAACTGGAAGACTTTATCAATATTATTAAAGATATATAACTTATCCCCTGCAATGACTGACCTAATCGCAGACATCCACGGCAACGCAGATAAACTTGAAGCACTACTTCAAAAACTGGGGTACACAAAAAAAAATCATCATTACGCACACCCGGAGAGAAAAGTATTGTTTGTTGGAGATTATATTGACAGGGGCCCAAAGATCAGGGAGACTTTAGAGATTGTAAAACAAATGGTAGACAATGATGCAGCCATTGCATTAATGGGCAACCATGAATACAATGCGCAGTGCTTTCATTTCCAGGAAACAGAAGGCGGGCACCTTCGCAAATATTTAATTAAAAACATTGTACAGCACTACGAAACACTAAAACAATTTCAGAACCGGCAGGAAGAATACGAAGGATATATAGACTGGTTTAAAACCTTACCGCTTTTCTATGAAACAGAAACCTTCCGGGCAGTTCATGCCTGTTGGGACGAGAAGAACATTAGTTTCCTCAAATAAACATTACACAACAACCGGCTGAATGATGAATTAATTTATCAATCTGTAAAAAAAGGTTCTCCCTTAAATATTGCCATAGAAGAAACCCTGAAAGGAAAAGAAATGAATATGCCGGCAGAAGAGTTTTTCTCCGACAAAGACGGTAACCGCCGCACAGCCTTCAGAATGAAGTGGTGGGAAGATCCTGCAGCAATGACCTACAATAAAATTAGCGTAGAACCTGTCCCAAACCTTTCGGATACCGGAATAGATCACACTCTTTTACCATCCACTGATTTTTATAAGCATGAGGAGAAACCCGTTTTCTTCGGGCACTATTAGTTACCCGGCGAACCTTCTTTATTCAGGGAAAACGTTTGCTGCCTGGACTATAGTGTGCTAAAGGCGGACATTTGGTAGCCTACCGTTTTGACGGGGAGCAGAATCTGGAGCGGGAGAAGTTGGTGTATGTGTAAGTGAATAATAATGCGAACAAGATTTTTTGGAATCAAACATGGCTTGAATACGATTTCTTAAATTACCGTGTAACGTCATTCCAATAAAATTTATATTTAGTAAATTTGTCATCACAATTAATAAATATGAAAATCGATTCTACATTACCCGAACAAAAAATTGAACTAATACAATGGGTATCTGCTTTAGAAGATAAAACTGTCATTGAAAAATTACTACAAATTAGAAAAGATGAAACCAAAGACTGGTGGCAAACTATCGGAGAATTGGAAAGAGCATCAATTTTAAAAGGTTTAGAAGATGTAGATACAAACAATATACAACCACATTCATCCGCAATGAAGCTTTATGAAAAGTGGTTATAAAATCTTTTGGACTGACAATGTTTTAAAGGAACTTGCAGAAACAATTGAATATCTCCAGACTCACTTTACTGTAGTACAACTTGAGAAGCTTTCTCAAAAAACTGAACACATTATTGGGTTGATCTCTAAAAATCCCGGATTATTTTCAAAATCTGAGCAGGTAGATATTTACAAGGTGACTATATTAAAGTTCAACACAATGTATTACAAAGTTTATGATGACAGTATCATGATACTTTCTTTCTTCTCTAACAGACAGGATCCCCAAAAAAGAAAATTATGATAGCTCTGTTCATCGTGTCAATCAGCCAGTTCTGCTTTTTTGGATAATGACTTATATCTTGTAATCCTTAAGGATAACAATCGATGTCCTCCATTGCAGCCAAATCATTCCTTTTCCCCCTTACCTTTAAACACATGAAAGCAATTAAAATTACTGCTCCCGGAACACCGGAAGTATTACAACTCCAAGAGGCAGATACGCCAACAATAAAAGAAAATGAAATACTGATCCGGGTGAAAGCTTGTGGCATCAACCGGCCGGATATTGCGCAGCGAAAAGGCAGCTATCCTGCGCCTCCCGGTGCGCCGGCAGATATTCCGGGCCTTGAAGTAGCCGGTGTGGTAGAAAGTTGTGGCAGTGCTGTTAGTACGTGGAAGCCCGGCGATAAAGTAGTAGCATTAGTTGCGGGTGGTGGTTATGCAACGCATGTAGCCGCAGATGCCGGTTCCTGCCTGCCTATGCCGGAAAATTTAAGTTTTACCGAGGCGGCCTCACTTCCTGAAACGGTCTTCACTGTTTGGCACAATGTCTTTCAGCGTGGGCAACTACAACCCGGCGAAGGTTTATTGGTACATGGCGGGAGCAGTGGCATCGGCATTACCGTTATACAGATCGCTGTGGCGCTTGGCTCAACTGTTTATACTACGGCAGGGTCTGCAGAAAAGTGTAAGGCCTGCGAAGACCTCGGTGCTGCGGAATGTATCAATTACAAAGAGGCAGATTTTGAGGAGCAACTAAAAGACAAGAAAATCAATGTGGTCCTGGATATGATCGGCGGAGATTATTTCCCAAAGAACATAAACCTGCTACAGCCTGAAGGCCGCCTGGTTTTCATTAATGCGATGAAGGGTGGGGAAGTGCCGTTGCATATCAAAACCATTATGCAAAAGCGCCTGAGTATTACTGGTAGCACACTGCGAGCCCGTGACCTGGAATTCAAAGCGGCTTTAGCTACTGAGATTCAAGAAAAAGTTTGGCCTCTTATTGAGTCCGGGAAATTTAAACCTGTTATCTACAAAACCTTTCCGCTTGCAGATGCAGCTAAAGCACACGAACTGATGGAAAGCAGTGATCATATCGGGAAGATCGTCTTGCAGGTAGAAGAGTAGTTATTGGGAAAAATTGTCTGGATTGGGATTTTTTGGATTCAAAAGTTTTTAAAATTATAAACAGTTTGATCAATGGGTATTTTTAAAAAGTCAGAGCCTCAGCATATTTTGATTAAAGGAAATAAATTGGTTTGCCCGGTTTGTAAATGTGATCAATTCCGGGAAAGCAGGGCACAGTTAAATACTTCTGTCGCTTCCTTTTTTAATGTCGACTGGGCCAACAAGTCAGCGAGGTGTTTTACCTGTGCAAACTGTACATATATTTTTTGGTTCAGGGGCTAAGCCTTGGGGAGTCGCTGCTGTTGAAATTTAAAATCCCGGCAAAATTCCAAATATTGAAACTGATTGATATAATTAATGGCTTTCTCCGTAAACCTCTGTGAAACTTAAATTTGTTACACAGAGAACCACAGAGAGTTACACGGAGGGTCACGGAGATTGCATTGCCTTCACTTTGCTTTCTTTCCTTTGCGTTCTTTGCTTTTTCTTCCCTTTGCGTCTTTGCGAGAAATTACTTTGCCTCCTTTGCGTGAAAAAAAAACCCCCTCCAAACTTTCCTTCCCCAGCTCTCCAAACAAAATTATCTTTGCGGGCATTACATGAAAAAAGCATTTCTTCAACTTCACCTGGCTATATTCCTGGCGGGTTTTACAGCTATCATTGGTAAGGTCATTTTGTTGAATGAAGGTTTATTGGTGTGGTACCGTATTTTTCTTACTGTTGTGATATTGGCTGGTATTATGTTTTACCAAAAGCAACTGGAGAGGGTAGCCTGGAAGGAAATGCTGAAGATAGCCGGAGTGGGATTGATTGTGGCTTTTCATTGGGTAGCTTTTTATGGGAGTGTAAAATATGCTACGGTTTCTGTTGGGTTGGTTTGCCTGAGTATGTGTGGTTTCTTTACGGCTATTTTTGAACCAATTTTGTTGCGAAAAAAAATTGTTCCATTCGAGCTTTTCCTGGGGCTGCTTGCAGTACTCGGCATTTATGTCATTTTCGATTTCCACCCACAATACAAACTGGGCATCATCTTCGGTATTTTTTCTGCCATGGGAGGTGCTATATTTCCGATTTTAAACAAACAATTCCTGGAGACTTACAAGCCAAGGACGCTCACACTTTATGAGCTTGGTGGTGGGCTTATTTTCCTGAGTATTTTATTGCCGGTTTACCTGCAATATTTTAAGGCCGATCATTACCTGCCAAGCTTTAGCGATTTCGGATGGCTCTTTATTCTTGCTGCAGTATGCACTGTATATTGTTTCGATTTGCAACTCAATGCCCTAAAAAAAATATCTGCTTTTACCGCAAACCTGAGCTACAACCTGGAACCGCTGTACGGAATTATTCTTTCTTTCATTGTTTTTAATGAGGCTGCATTGCTCAATAAATGGTTCTATATTGGCTTGTGTATTATTATGCTTGCTGTGGTTTTGCAGATGCTGAGGGAATGGGGAAAAGTGAGGAAGATTAAAGTAAAAAGTAAAAAGTAAAAAAGTAAAAAGTAAAAATCCCAAAGACCGGGGACCGGGGTGCATATAAAAATTGGAATATCTCCCAGAGCTAATCAAACCCTTCCAACTCTTCAAACCCTCCAAACCCTTCAAACAACAACGCTCAACAACCCTCAACAACGCTCAACAACGCTCAACAGTTTTCTTCCCTTCCAACCCTCCAAACCCTCAACAACCCTCAACAGTTTTCCCTCCAAACCCTTCAAACCCCTCCAACCCTTCTCCCCACTCCCCACGGATTCTCATCTTTCAACTCATCCGGTAAAAATTCATTTTTCCAATTCTGGAACGCAATAGGCCGGGCAAATCTTTTTATGCCATCTGCTCCCACCGCCGTGAATCGGCTATCGGTTGTAGCGGGGTAGGGGCCGCCATGGTGCTGACTGAGACAGACTTCTACACCGGTGGGAACGCCATTCATGATGAAACGGCCACAAATATTTTTAATGCTTTCGATTAGTTCTTCGTGTTCTGCAATTTCATCATCAGCTGCCATGATGGTGCTTGTAAGCTGCCCTTCCATAGACTTTGCTACTGCAAGCATTTCTTTTTTATCAGCACAGGAAACGATGAGGGAGTAAGGGCCAAATACTTCCTGGTGCAGGGTGTTGTTCTCAAGAAAATTCTTTCCATCTACCGCAGCCAAAGTTGCTTGTCCCTGGTTTTCTCCGGTTTCATTTTCACCGGTAGCAATTAAGCTTACACTTTTTTCATTCAACGCTTTTTCTCTTTTTTCAATAAATGATTTTGCAATGCCGGGATGCAGCATGGTTGCCGGTTTGGTATTTTCTATTTTTGCCTGCAGGTATTTTTTAAATAATTCCAAATCTTTTCCTGCAATGCCTATTATAATTCCGGGGTTGGTGCAAAACTGTCCAACACTTAATGTAATGGAGGCTGCATACATTTCTGCAATCTCTTTCGCCTCTGCTGCAAGTTTTTTAGGCAGTAAAAAAACCGGGTTCACGCTACCCATTTCTGCAAAGACAGGAATAGGAACTTTCCTGCTGTTACCCCAATCAAATAACTGTTTTCCTCCTGCGAAAGAGCCCGTAAAACCAACAGCTTTTGTGAGTTCATGTTGCACCAATGCTTTTCCTATGTCAAAATCTTCTCCATGTAGGTGCGCAAAAATTCCCGGAGGCATTCCGGTTTTTTCTATTGCTGTAAAAATGGCTTTGCTCACAAGTTCAGAAGTTGCTGCGTGTGCCGGATGCGCTTTTACAACCACAGGACAACCGGCTGCAAAGGCACAGGCAGTATCTCCACCTGCGGTGGAATAAGCGAATGGAAAATTACTGGCACCAAATACAACCACAGGGCCTAATGGCACAAGCGTTTTCCTGATATCGGGTTTTGGTGGCTGGCTGTTTGGGTCAGCTTTATTTATTCTTGCATCAAGCCAGCTCCCTTCCTCACAGGCCGCTGCATAACTGGTCAGTTGAAAGATCGTGCGATCCAGTTCTCCTTTCAGCCTCTCTTTCCCAAGGTGTGACTCCTGCATGGCTTGATGTACCAGTTCCGCAGATTTCTCCTCCAGTTCTGCTGCAATTGCTTTCATGAATTCAGCCCTTTTACGGAGTGGAATTTTTTTATAAATGCTAAAAGCTTTTTCTGCAGCCTGCATGGCTGAATCTATTTCTTTTGGGGTAGCATCTTTATGTTGCATGGAATTTTTATTTTATTATCAATACCTGCAAAGATGGTTCCACTATACTAGTCAGCTGCTTTATTTGGCGTGAAGATTTTTTGCAGTAATGCAAAAAGTTCAGGGTGTTTTTCCTCCATGAGGTCTGGTCTTTCAAAAAAATATTCTGATGCTACAGCAAAGAACTCGGCATCGTTGGTGGAACCATAAGGATTTATATCAGAGTCTCCTTCCTTTATTTCCTGTATTTTTTCCCGGATTTTTTTCAGCCATGGCACCACATATTTACGACGGAGTAAGGTTTCCGGGAGCCCATCTACTTCTCCATCATGTTTATCTACGAGGTGCACAAATTCATGTATGGCTAAATTGGATTTGTCCGTCTCATTAAAAAATCCCTGGCGCAGATCGTGGCGTGAAAGTACCATGACATTTTGCAGGGGGCCATTCCCCACAACACCCAGCATGTGCCTGTCTTCACCGGATTGCGTAAATCCATCTCCAAATGATTCAGGATAAATAAGCACTTCCCTGATGTTGTTGTATTTCCAGTCCTTAAAGGCAAATATGGGAATGATTGCAGCTGCAGCTACGAGGACTTTGTCCAGGTCTTCAGCTTGTATATTTACACCGGTAACCCTTGTGTCTTCCAGGAAATTTCTAACAGATTGGAGAAATCGTTCTTTTTCTGTTTCGGAAAGTTCCTGGTAAAAACGCACATTTTCTTCCAGTATTTTTTTCTCTTTTTTTTCTTCAGGTTGTGTCAGTGGTTTCTTGCGGAAGAACCGGTAGGTCAAAAAAATAATGACCAGTAATAAGATGATTGCATAAAATGAAATGGGCATCCGTAGTGAGATTTAAAAGGATTAATTCAATTTCAGCTCAAATATTTTTGGCCATCTTTTTCCCGTAATGAATAGAGTGCCGGTTTCTTTATTGTAAGCAATTCCGTTTAGTACATCAGTTCTGCCAGCAACAGTTTCTTCAGGTTTCAGCAGGTTGGTAATGATCATTTGTCCAACAACTCTGCCACTTTCTGCATCTATTTTTAATATGCGGTTGGTCATAAATACATTTGCATAAATAAAACCATCTACCCATTCAAGTTCGTTAACAGCATCCACAGGACCTCTATTGTCCGTAACTGATATTTGGTTCAGCACTTTAAATGTTTCAGGGTCTACGAAATAAATATTTGCCGTTTCATCTGTAATGATGAGGTTGCTGTCATTGTGGGTCATGCCCCAACCCTGGTAAGGCCAGTTAAATGTTTTGATGACTTTTGTCGGGTCTTTTATGTCATACACATAAACAATATTCGATTCCCAGGTAAGCTGGTAAATTTTATCTTTGAAAATCGTTATGCCTTCACCAAAAATTTTATCCGTACCCATTTTATGTTTCATCAAAACCTTACCGGTCTTTGGGTCTGCTATCTGCAGGGTAGATGATTCCCAATCTCCTGTGCCTTCGTATAATTTACCATCGTAAAATTCTAGCCCTTCGGTAAAAGCACTGGTGTCATGTGGATACTGTGCAATAACAGTAAAAGGAATGTTGGCAGGCGCACCAGTTTCTACATGAGGTGTAACTATGTCTGGATCAGTATCACCGCTGTTGTCATTATTACAGGATATGATCAGGGCAATGGAAAAGACTAAGAGTAAATATTTCATTAAAATAAATTGTAATTTTTTTATACTTCTTGCAAATTATACAATGCGCTTCTATTAAATGTTACCGATATCACAATAGCTTCAGGCAGTTATTTCTTTCAGTAGTTCCATTGCAGATTGCTTGTCCTGCCCCAGTTGATGTTGGAGATCTGCCAGGGAAGGAAACTTTATTTCATTCCTGATTCTGCCTTGTATGCTGATCGTAATATCATGGCCATAAATATCTTCATTAAAATCAAACAAATGAACTTCAATTTTACGGAAGTTTCCATCTACTGTAGGCCGAACTCCAATGTTCATCATGCCTTTTAGCAGCGCCTCATTGTTGTTTGTTTTTGCTGTGACAGCATAAACGCCATTTGCAGGAATGAGCTTGTCATCATCTGCTATACTGATATTGGCCGTAGGAAAATTAATTGTTCTTCCCAGTTTAGCCCCTTCTTCAACTTTTCCGGTAAAAAAATAATTGTAACCCAAATATGCTGCAGCAGTTTTTACATCTCCTCCCAGCAAAGCATTCCTGATTTTGGTAGAACTTATGGTAACGTCTTTTAATAGTTTTTCCTCTATCTCCTTTACCTGGAAATTAAATGCTTCCCCTGCATTTTCCAGCATATGATAATCTCCTTGCCTGTCTTTCCCAAACCTGTGGTCGTAGCCTATAATGATGGTATGCGGGTTAAATTTTTTTACCAGGAAATCTTCTACATAAGTTTGAGGGTCCTGCTCAGCAAACTCAATGCTGAAAGGAACTACCACCACATGTGCAATGCCTTCATCAGCCAATAATTTTAATTTTTCTTCCTGGGTATTGATCAGCATTAATGGAGACCTGTCCTGCTGTACTATTTTTTTGGGATGTGGGTAAAAAGTGATCAAAACAGAATCGCCATCTATATTTTCGGCCAATTCTGTCAGCTGTTTCAGTATTTTTTTATGGCCCAGGTGCACACCATCGAAAGTACCGATGGTAATCACGGATCTTGTGAAAACAGGAAGTTGATCAATTGCTGTGTAGACCTTCATACTAATGCTGCAAATTTATTCTTTAATTTATTATTGGGTGCACATTTATTGATTGTTACATTTGCCTCAATCACAGAAAATAAATTTCATGTCTTTATACAACAAACGTGGTGTTTCTGCACAAAAAGAAGAAGTTCATGCAGCTGTTCAAAACCTGGATGCCGGCCTTTATCCCAATGCATTTTGCAAAATATATGAAGATTTTCTTGCCGGGGATGACTCTTTTGTAAATGTGATGCATGCTGATGGGGCAGGCACCAAAAGCATTCTTGCCTATTTATATTGGAAAGAAACCGGTGATACTTCAGTTTGGCGTGGAATAGCACAGGATGCAGTAGTGATGAACCTTGATGACCTGCTTTGTGTAGGAATCTATGATAATATCGTTTTTAATAGTACGATAGACAGGAACAAAAACCTGATTCCGGGAAATGTATTGAAGGAAATCATAGAAGGCACGCAGGAAGTTTTTGATATGTTGAAGGGATTTGGGGTAAATGTTCATTACCTGGGTGGAGAAACTGCCGACGTGGGAGATGTAGTGAGAACGGTGGCTGTAAATGGTACCATGACCTGCCGTTGGCCAAAAAATAAATTGATCACCAATGATAAAATTACCGCCGGTGATGTGATTGTTGGTCTTGCCAGCAGTGGTAAAGCAAATTATGAAACTGAATACAATAGTGGCCTCGGCAGCAATGGCCTTACCAGTGCCCGACATGATGTGCTGGAAAAAAAATATGCGTTGAATTTTACAGAATCCTTTGATCCCGCTTTGGATGATGAGGTGGTATATATTGGTAAGCAATCATTAACTGATTCGTTTACTGCAGAAGAGCATGAAACTACCATTGGAAAGCTTTTACTCAGTCCAACCAGGACTTTTGCTCCTGTGGTAAAGAAATGGTTGACGGAAAATTTTGATGCCATTCATGGTTTGATTCACTGCAGTGGGGGCGGTCAGACCAAGTGTTTAAAATATTTACCAAAACCACTAACTATTATTAAAGACGCTTTGTTTCCTGCACCGCCAATTTTTAATATTATACAAAAGAACAGCGGCAGCCACCTGAGAGAAATGTATGAGGTCTTTAATATGGGCTGTAGGATGGAGTTATATTGCCCGGCAAACGAAGCAGAAAAAATGATCGGTATGGCCAAAGAATTTGGAGTAGAAGCACAAGTCATCGGAAGGGTAGAGGAAGGGGAAAAGAAACAATTGTTCATTCGCATTTCCGGAGAGGAAATCATTTACAATGGCTAAGGAGTTTTTTTTAACATGGGGTTAGAAAATAATATTTTCCTGCCATGGCTAAAACTCTATTTTTGCGCATACCTTCAAATACCAGGTTAACTCAAAAAAATAAGTAAAGATGTCTCAATCAATTATAGAATTAAAGAATGTAAATATCTACCAGGGCCAGAGCATGGTGTTGGGTGAAGTAAATATCTCAGTAGATAAAGGTGAATTTGTGTACCTCGTAGGAAAGACGGGAACGGGTAAAAGTAGTTTGCTAAAAACTATGTACGGTGACCTGGAACTGAAGCATGGCGAAGGCTGGGTAGCAGGGCACAACCTGAGAGAACTTACCTGGAAAACTGTTCCTTTCCTTCGCCGTGATCTTGGTGTTGTGTTCCAGGATTTTCAATTACTTACTGATAGAAATGTACACGACAACTTAAAATTTGTACTTAAAGCTACCGGCTGGAAGGATGACAAATTGATGGACGAAAAAATAAATGATGTGCTGGATAAAGTTTACCTGAAAACTAAAGGTTTTAAAATGCCTTATGAACTCAGTGGTGGCGAGCAGCAAAGGGTAGATGTGGCGAGGGCATTGCTAAATTCTCCAAAATTGATACTAGCAGATGAGCCTACCGGTAACCTTGATCCGGAAACCAGTGACGAGATCATGCAGTTGCTCTTTCATATTTGCCGGGATTTCAACACCACAATTGTAATGGCCACGCATGATTATATAGTGATCAACAAATTCCCGGCAAGGACCATAAAAACTGAAGGAAATAAAGTGTGGGACAATGCTACGGTAACCATGCACTAAGTTTCCCGGCATTTAATTCATTATTATACAAAGCAGCTAATAGCTGCTTTCTTTTTTCTATATCTGTTTCGTCAAAAAGAATATTCATTAATGATTGAACCTGTTTTATAAAATCATTTTCAGTTTCTGCAATTACACAAGCCTGCTCCAAACCACTGCCCGCTACCCCGGCATCATTTACCAGGCAATACCTGCCCAGGAACATGGCATTGATCAGTTTTAATTTTACCCCCGTGTTATTCAAAGAAGGCAATACATTGACTTGTGCATTTCGGATGAGTTCATGTAAGGCCGCATCATCAGGGTTAGCAACCAGGCGAATGTTTGCCTGTGTTTCTGCTAATTTTTTTACTTCAGCTGAGGGAGACCTGCCGGCTATATAAAACGGTACATCTAATTTGGAAAAAACATTTTCAACAAGCCATTTCACCATTTCAATGTTTTCACTCACACTTAAGTTTCCGTGATAAAGACAGTAGTTTCCTTTCCCGGTTTTACTACTTACTTCGTCATGAGCAATAAATACCGGGAGGAATCTTACATCAGAAGCATTAAATTCCTTTATATAATATTTTTCATCTTTCGTACTCAGCGCCCAGAATGCAGCTTTATTGGCAATTTTATTTTCGTACTTTTTAAGTAAAAATGATTCTATACTGTAATAAGTTTTTTTGAAAAAATTATTTTCAGCTGCTGCGAGGGAAGCGTAATATTTTGTTTCTACATTAAACAAACGAACAAAACATTTCCTGTTGCTAAAAGCTTTGTCATTAAGCAAATGCGTGGTATGAATTCCTTCGAAAAGGATGGGGTAATCATTTCGCAGTAAAGCTTTTTTTAAAGCAGTTGATCTCCTGCTGCTCACAATATAGGGCAATGAAAAAGAAACATTTTTCCAGCCTGTTTTTCTTGCATAAATATTTACTGATGCGCAAATGTTATTTAAGGCGTCAAGCGGTTTTTCTGTTTCAGTAAAACAATGCAGGTGAATTTTATATCCTGAGCGATGCAGCCAAACCATTTTATAATAAATATCAATCAGGCCTCCATAACCAGCTGGCCAGGGAATCTCATGTGTGACGATATTTATGTGTTTACTCAAAAAATATTTTTATAAAATTGAAGTAGTTTTTTTGCTTCATTTTCCCAGTTCAATTCTTCAGCAGCCTGTCTGCAATTGTTGTGCAGCCTGCGCCAGAGGTCTTCATTTCTTAGCAATGTATTCAAAGCAGATGTTATTGTTTCAGCTTTTGTATCGTCAATTAAATAGGCAATTTCATGTTCATTGTTTAGCTCACTATATGCAGGGTAGTTCACACAGAGCTGCGGTACACCTGCCTGCATATAATCAAAAAAGCGATTGGCCAGGGAGTAATAATTACTCATGCCTTTGTTCTCAAAAATAGTGATGCCGATATAAGCTTCCGACGTATATTTTTTCAATTCATCTGGCGGTAGCATGCCTTTAAAAATAATTTTCTCTTCGAGCTGGTACTGTTTCACCAGCTCCTTCACTTCAGCCATCAGGTTTCCATCTCCGCAAATAATCAGTATAGCATCCACGTGTTTCATAGCAGGAATAAGGGTTTCAAAGCTTCTTCCTTCATTTACGGCGCCCTGGTATAAAATGTATTTCTTTTTCGGGTGGTTGATTGCTGCTATATTTTTTAAAGCAATATTCCTGATCACCTCATATTGTACGCCGTACATTTCTTCAAATTCTTTTGCTATCGGTTTGTTTACAGTGTATCCATGTGTAAAATGTGGAACTGTTTTTTGTTCTATTTTCTTCCAGAGTTTATAAATGTTCGGCCGGGTAACCACTTCTTTCATTTCGCAGAACAGCTCATGTGCATCGTAAATCCTGGTAATTCTTTTTTGTTTGCTAATGTAATAGCAGGGGAGTATCGTATCCAAATCTATGGCGCAGATAGCATCCATTTTTTTAAAAAGCAAATACCAATACAGCCTGGTATTATACTCGGCATAAAAGAATTTTCCTTTGCTGAAAAAACAGGGTAATCTTTTTTGTTGATAAGGTTTACCAGTAAGTGGAAGGCTGTTTTTTAGCTTTCTCCCGACAAGGGTTACTTCATATCCATTTTCCGCAAGGCTGCTGCATATCCTGATCATTCGCTGATCGAAACTAAGGTCAGTAGTTACAGTAAAATAAATATGCGGCACTAAAAAATATTAGGGATGATCAATGGGTTCTTGTTGAGGCATTTTTGTAGATTCTTTCTATGATATCTACCGTTTTATATCCATCCATGGCTTTGGCAAATTCAAAATCAGGATCCTGTAAGGCGTGAACCAGGTTTTGATACACCTGATCATGATTACTCATACTTCCCTGGTAAAATCCATAATTATTTGCCGGACTCCCCGATGGTATTTTTTCAATTGGAGTTCCATCTATGCACTGATATTCCAGTTCGTTGAGGTATTGGCCACCAATTTTCACCGTACCTTTTTCACCAAAAATAGTAAATGATCCTTCCATATTTTTTTGATAGCTATTCACGGTATAATTTAATGTGCCTAGAGCTCCGCTGTTCATTTGAAACATCACCATTCCTGTGTCTTCAATTTCCAACACCCGGTGTTCAAAGTTTTTGATCACTGCTTCCACTGTTTTCACATCACCAAGAAACCAATACAGCAGATCAATAAAATGACTGAACTGGGTATATAATGTTCCTCCATCCATTTTTCTTGTGCCCCGCCATGAGTCGGAATAATAACTGTTGGGTCGGTTCCAGAAACAATTGATCTGGAAAGAAAGAATTTTCCCCAGCCTGTCTTCTTTCAACAATTTTTTTACAGCCATTACCGGCGGATTGTACCTGTTTTGTTTTACCACGTACAATCTTTTATCCGCCCTGTCTGCAGTTTCTATCATGCGTTTGGCATCATAAGAGGAAATAGCCAGAGGTTTTTCGCAAAGCACATGTTTTCCTGCCTTCAATGCAGCAATGGATTGTTCTGCATGCAATCCGTTTGGTGTGCAAATGCTTACAACATCTGCATGAGGAGCACTTAGCAAAGTAGTTTCCAGGGAAGTGTAGTAAGGCACATCATATTCTTCAGCAAGTTCTTTTGCGGCAATTTCATCAATATCGCATACGGCTATAAGTTTCCCGTATTTATGTATTTGTTCTGCGTGCCTGCGGCCTATGCGGCCACATCCAATAAGTGCAAAATGTGGGGACATCGGCTCATTTTTTTTGTGAATGATAAAGGTCGGGGATTTATTATTAAATGTATTTTGTCATTGTTAAAAAAAATGAATCTAAATCAGGTAATTCTTTTTTCGTTGATGGATAGAACCCATTCTTTATGCTGGCATACTTCACAGATCTTTGCTTCTACAGGTTGCAGTCTTTCTGTGTGCCCACAAAATGCACAGGAATATACAGCCTCATGTGTTATTTCTTTTTGTTTATGGTCAAACAGATCAGGAAGAATAGGTAAACCAAAACTAACCTGCTCATCAGCTCTAAAGAAGAGACTCATCTTGCCGGAGGTTTCCAGTATCGCAAGTTTTACCTGTCCCAGGTGCGTTATATTTTTGTTGCGCATCTCTGAGAAAAATTCATCATCACCCATTAGGTCTTTTTGAAAATGATCAATGCAAAACTGGCCATCTTCTATTACTTTTAATGGCTTCCCTTCTACAAATGCTTCTATTGCCGGGTATTTGGCTACAAGTAATGTAGTGATTTTATACAAGGTAATCATGACAATGAATACAACAAGGCCTTGTAATATTCCTACTTCTTTATAAAACATGGGATCTCCTGCTGCAGAGCCTAGACCAATGATAATCACAAGTTCAAAAACTGACAATTGCTTTACACCTCTTTTTCCCGTGAGGCTCAATCCTGTTAATATTACAAGGAACATGATCACAGTTCTGATCATTACTTCAAAAAGAAAACTTGCTTCTTCCTGCCCCAGCAAAATTTCAGAAAAAGAAATATCTAGTAAAATATTCATCAGCTATTTAATAAAGGGAAATTCCAAAAAGTATTACAGTAAATTTTATACCAGTTTTAAATAAAAACTAATCGCTTACAGTAATTTCGCATCAAATGATCAGACTAGTTCCTTTTGCCGCAGAAGATTTTTCCGAACTTATACATTGGATAGATAATGAACAGCTCATGCACAAATGGGCGGGGTCGTTATTTTCTTTTCCCCTTACAGAAAAAAGCCTTGACTGGTATGTGAACAATACAAACATGCCGGGCAAGTCCGATGCTTATGTTTTTCGTGTAACAGATGATGAGGGCCAATCAATTGGTCATATTTCACTTGGGGGAATAAGTTGGAAAAACAGGTCGGGCAGAATAACACGGGTATTTATTTCCAAAGATCAAATGGGCAAAGGTTATTGTAAGCTAATGGTTCAGGCCGTTTGTATAATTGCATTCCGGGAATTGGACCTGCACCGCCTGTCACTTGGTGTGTATGAAGATAATGCTGCTGCATTAAAATGCTACCAGGCTGTAGGTTTCATCCAGGAAGGGCTACACAGAGATGTATTTCTTTTCGAAGAAAACTATTGGAGTATGATAGAAATGGGATTGCTGCAACATGAATGGAAAGCGTTGCAGCAAAAATGATATAGTTTGTAATTAATACCTGCGTGGGTAGTTGGTCCGTGGAGGACTAGACTCTTTTGATTCAGCAGCTTTTACCACCAATGGTTTTTTGCCCAGCGAAATGTCATTTAATAAATTAATGGCTTCCTGTGCATCTTCTGCATTTTTCATTTCTACAAAACCAAAGCCTTTACTTTTACCGGTTTCTTTATCAAGGGCTACACGGGCAGAAACTACTTCGCCAAATTTTTCAAATATTTCTTCCAGTTCTGCATCATCAAGATCGTAAGGTAATCCGGCAACAAAAATTTTCATGAGTTTTTTATTATTGATGTATCATGAATTGTGCTAAAAATCATTTTTAATGGGAAAAACGATTTTGAGCCAATCTCAAAATACCTGTTTAGGGTTTGTTATCTATTTTCAATGCTGAAATATCAGCTAAATATTATGACGAAACAATTATTTACCTGGAAATATTTAGAACTCCGTCGCTTCTTTCACAAAAGTAAGGAGTAAAAGTATTAAACCTGAAAATAGATTTAATTCATTTATAGTTTTTTTGACGATGTCAAATTTCGATCCCTTCCTGTATTTTTCTGTTATCTTGTAAATGATTATTTAAAGGAAAGGTTTTATGACTATTTATCTTGATGACAGCAAATGCCGGGAAAACTTTCTGCCTTTTAGCCTCACCAGGCATGTGGCGGATCTTCGTGTTGGTATTTATACCATTCGGGAGAAATGGGAACTCATCCTTGGTGCCTCCTGTAAAAATTTTGAAGGAGAAGCCATAGACGATGCTTTGGTTATACCAGCGAATCTTATACCTACTGCAAAAAACGCTGAGGTTATTCTACAGGCTGCAAAGGATAAAGTAATGTTGCTTGATTCGCAAACCGTACAAACACTGCATCATTCCTGGGATATATTTCATGTAAATGCTGCAGCAATTGTTGATGATTTTTTCCTGATGAAAGAAAAATCAGGACTGAGATCAGTGGACAGAGACACTGGGAATGATGCAGCAAACCTTTTTATTCACCCAACAGCACTCATAGAAAATTGTACCATAAATGCAACGGAAGGCCCCGTTTATATTGGAGAAAATGCCCTGGTAATGGACGGAGCTATTCTACGTGGGCCGGTAGCCATTTGCGAAAATGCAGTGGTGAAAATGGGTGCAAAAATTTATGGAGGTACTACTGTTGGTCCTTATTGCGTAGCAGGAGGAGAAATAAAAAATTCTATGCTTACTGCTTATAGCAATAAAGCACATGATGGTTACCTGGGCGATAGTGTTATTGGAGCCTGGTGCAATATAGGTGCCGGTACCAGCAATAGTAATGTGAAAAATACTGCAGGGCATGTTGCCTACAACCTGGATGGAAAAGGCCTGGCAGATAGTGGACGAATGAAAGGAGGTTTGCTTATGGGAGATTATAGCCGTTGTGCCATCAATATTTCTTTTAATACTGGCGCTGTCGTAGGTGTGTGCTGTAATATTTTTGGTGCGGTCAATAGTAAAAAGTATTTTCCCGACTTTAGCTGGGGAGAGGAAAAGTATAAATTCCCTGAAGCATTAAATCATATCAATGCCTGGAAGGAAATGAAAGGGCATGCGTTAACTGAAGCAGAAAAAATTACATTAGAAAAAATATACAACGATAAATCATGAGAAAACAAATAGCAGCCGCAAACTGGAAAATGAACCTTAGCCTTGAAGAAGGAAAAGACCTGACAAACGATCTTCTGGCCAATTCTTTAGACCTGACAGAAAACAGGCAGGTTATATTGGGTGTTCCTTTTCCCTATCTCTCAGCGATTCTTGATCTGACAAAGGACCACAACAATGTATTTGTTGCTGCACAAAATATGGCTTCCAAAGGGTCTGGTGCATATACGGGCGAAGTAAGTGCTATGATGCTAAAGAGTATAGGTATTTCATACGTTATCCTGGGGCATAGTGAGCGGAGGGAATTTTATCACGAGGATAATCAAAACCTTGCAGAAAAAACAGACCTGGCACTAGCCAACAACATGGTGCCGGTTTTTTGTTGCGGAGAATCATTGCCTATACGGGAAGCAAATGATCAGAATGAGTTTGTTGCCAAACAGCTTGAAGACAGTCTTTTTCACCTGGGCATAGAAAGCATCAGTAAAATAATTATTGCCTATGAACCTATATGGGCCATCGGTACAGGAAAGACTGCATCAAGCGAACAGGCACAGGAAATGCATGCCCATATCAGGGCAGTTTTTGCCGGAAAATACGGACAGGAAGTTGCCAATGAAATTCCTATTCTTTATGGAGGAAGTGTAAAGCCATCCAATGCCGAAGAAATTTTTGGCCAGGCTGATGTAGATGGCGGATTGGTAGGAGGCGCAAGCCTTGTTGCGAAAGACTTTGCGGCTATTGTAAATGCTTTGAAATAAAGATTGTATGTGGCTAGCTGAATATTTATATAACACTCTTTAAATTGCAGAAAAATGTATTTTAATGTGATTAAAAATCACTTCCCGATCATTATAACAGTGGCCTCTATAAATATAAAAAAGCTTATTCTTTTCCAGAATAAGCTTTTTCATATTAGATAAAATTAATTTTACACC
>JBBQYS010000056.1:0-19434 GCA_038208485.1 Chitinophagales bacterium | reverse complement strand
TTTCCTGATAGGTTTTATCTGCCTTAGCCAGGTGATATATACAAATGCTACCAGCAGGATAGTTCCAAGTACTAATGCGAGCTTTAATGGGAGATTGGTGATTGGGAAGCCGGCAGAATTAAATTGCTGCACTAAAAAAATGAGGAAAAAAGAAGTATGTGCAAGAAAAATAACCAGGAAGATCCATTTTATTTTTCGCCAGGTTTTTTTTGGTAATAATGCCATTGGATTTCAGAGAAGCTTATGGGGTTTTGGGAAGATACTAATTGCCAGAAGTTTTTTCTGCAGCGGATTTTTCGTTTTGCATATTTATATACTCAATATTAAAATGCTTTTTCCCAACTATAATCGGTTTAGAAGAATTTTTGAGCATGAAATAACCAAGAATAGCAGCACCGGCGCCTGCAGCCATCAGGCTCCCACTAAATTTCTCCCTGTCTGCGGCCAACACTACCAGGCTAGCTACAGTAATAACTGTGCCCCCACCAAAAAGTGCTGCACCACTATTCAAAATATTAAAGCCTTTTTGTTCTTTGCCAAAACTATGTATCTGGGCGTAATGATAAGCATACCGAAAGCTTCCAAGGGTATCCAGTACGAAACCACCATATGTCATCATAACCTGCTGCACCCGGAATTCCTGCAGGTAAATGCTGTCTTTGCGGATATCAGTAATCAGAGCGTTTCTGAATGCACCACTTTTTGTAGTAAAGGAAATTTGATCCCCGGCAAAATAAGTACGCACCGGTCTGTCTTTTCTGCGCAACTGAATAACATCCGATGGTTGCGCAAATCCGGTGAAGGAAAAAGAAAGAAATATAATAAACAGTAACCCTTTCATGCGTTTTCTTTAATTGATTTTACACCCCGGCAGGAAGGGGGGGATTCCTGGCAATATACAGAACGAATTGTCCGGATGGAATATTATCCTGGCAATTTCATTGTTAGTGTCTGTGAATAGTGGTGTACACCACAGCTATAATCAAAGCAAGGCCAAATGCAAGATACATAAGACCGGATATTTTATTGACAATTATAATGTTCCTGTTGGTAAGCTTGGAGCGTAGTTTTCCCGCCAGGTTTATTTTAAGGAAATCAGCACCTATGTTCAAAGCCAGGCAAATTGAAAATGTAATGATCTTTTCTTGCAAAGATGAATCTATGGTTTTTGTAGCTGCTGCCAGCCATAAGCCTATAACACCCGGATTTAAAGTGTTGATGAGAAAGCCCGTGATGAACAGGCCGGTGTGTGTTGATTTGTCAATTCTTACTCCTGAATCCAGTTCCTCCTTGGTATGGTATTTTTTAAAAAAAAGAAAATAACAACCTATAGCCAGCAATAAAACACCACCAACAGTGCCGATAAGTTTTTTGTAGGCGATGAGGTGGCCCAGCCAGCCACTAAAAAGATTTGCAGTGATCACCCAAAGAATATCGCTGAACCAAACGCCTGCAATAAAATAAAATGCACTGCTAACGCCGTAGTTGATCCTTAATTTTATAATGGTGAATATCACCGGCCCTACGGAAAAAACCAGCGCTAAGCCCAGGAGCAGTCCGGATATTATGGCTTCAATCATTCCTAAATTTTAATGCTTAGTTAAGCAATACTACCAGTTTGCAAAAAAGATTCCCAATCAGCCAGTTGCTGGCCTTTCAATACACGGGGGAACTTATGCTGCCCGCCCACTTTTCCTTTTGCATTCATAAATTCGATGAAAACATCATCAGGCACTATTTTTACTTTCACGGATTTTAGTGCATGATTTCTTTCTACCTCGTAATCATCATTTAGCTTTTTCAGGTTTTCATCCAATAGCTTGGCCAATTTTTCTTCATCCACAAAATCATTTGTTCCAATATACCATTGATGGCCAAAAAAGCTACCTACGGGTACACCTGCTACAGTAAATTCCGGGATGAAAATATTTAATTCCGCTGCAGTCATCTCCAGCGCTTTATTCATATTGTCTACACTAAGGTGCTCTCCTACCATACTTAGGAAATGTTTTGTACGCCCTGTGATCACTATCTCATTCCTTTCCCTGTCCACAAGTTGTATAGTATCCCCAATAGCATAACGCCAGGCCCCGGCATTGGTACTGATGAGGAGCGCATAATTTTTATTCTCCTCTATCTCATGTATCATCAATGCCTGCGGATCTGCCACCATATTCCCTTCTGCATCAAAATTTATATTATCAAAAGGTACAAATTCGAAAAATATATTATTACTTAAAACCAGCTGCATGCTTTTTGCTCCCTGCCGGCTTTGATAGGCAATAAATCCTTCACTCGCCAAATACGTTTCTATGTATGTAAGGGGCTTACCAAGAAATTTGGCAAATCCTTTTTTGTATGGTTCCATTGCCACACCACCATGTACATAAAAAGAAAGGTTAGGCCATAGTTCGTGAATATTGTTCAGGTTGTATCGTTCTATAATTTTTTCGATACATAACTGTAGCCAGGCAGGTACACCCACAATGAAACTAATATCCCAGTTTGGTGCATTCTCCACTATTTCTTCCAGCTTCTTGCTCCAGTCTCTTTCTTTGGCAATTTTTTTTCCTGGTTTATACATGCCCAGGCCCAGGAACCAGAAAGGAATATTTTTTTGCTGAATACCGCTGAGGTCACCTGCAAAATAGGTAGGCCCGCGTTGCAGTTCAGTACTTCCACCCAGCATTAGCCAGCCTTTGCTGACGACTGATTTTGGGATTCCCTCATATTTACTTAATGAAATAAGCTGGCGAAAACTGGTGACAGTATTACTCCTGATCAGTTCTTTTGTAATAGGGATGTATTTGCTGGAAGCCTCGCTGGTGCCACTACTGAGGGCAAAATATTTTATAACCCCCGGCCAGCAAACGTCAGGCACTCCATCCAGGGTTTTGTACCACCAGTCCTTATAGATTTTTGAATAATTGTATGTAGGCACCATTTGTTGAAACTTCTTACCAGGGTGCTTGCTCATCAGGATCTCATCAAACTTAAATAGCTGACCAAATTGTGTAAAACGGGCTTTCCGAAGCAGTTTTTTCAACACTTTTATCTGCATTCCTCTTGCATCTGTAGCAGGTATTTTTAATGCCTTTGCTATAGTAGGGGGAATTTTAATGTCGAAAATGGCCATTGTTGAATGTTACATTTATAACAACAAATATATGGAATGGAAAAACAAAAGACCAAGGCGCTATTGGTTTGTTTATCAGTTAGTTTCACTCAGCAGCCTAAGGGAGCCACATACTATTCGGTTGCTGCAAGTGGGATGCCCGATGCACCTAACACCTCCATGGTTTGTTTGTTTTGGACATATGCTACAATACTGGCATTTCCTGAGACTTCCCCGCTGAGGATTAATGTTCCGCTTTCTGTGGCGGCTACTGTTTTAAACCCTTTTACTATATTTTCATTTGTAAGTGTGCGGCCCCCGTTTTCCCCTCTTTTTACAGCAGTAGTTTCATAGGCGGAAACCAATGCAATATTCAACACAGCATTTTTGTAATCACCCTGCAAATTGTATTTTATTGTATAAATATTTCCCTTCTTAGTGGCTGAAAATTGGCTGATTGTAGCTTTTGGTGAGGCATCCAATGCTGCTCCGAGTGCACGGGATAGTGCTGCTGAGTTAGAACCAACGAATGCTGTTTTTCCGTTTACTATCATCTGCGGAGTGTAAGCACCATCCAAACCAAGTGCCTGCACATAAGCTGACTGACGCTGGCTATAGGCTTTATCGCTAAATGGATCTGCCCAGCCGAGCCGGTTCCAATAATCTACATGAAAGGATAATGCATATATTTTCTTTCCTGATTTTTCTGCTCTGGATATTGTTGTGGAGAGTAGTTTATCTGCCGGAGGGCAACTGCTACAACCCTGTGAGGTAAAGAGTTCTATGACTGCTATGGGTTCTGATGCTGCTTTATTTGCAGTATCAATGATTTTTGTTTTGGCGGATGAGCTTTGCGATCCATCTGCATTTGCACAGCCTATAAAAGCTGCGGCTATGGTAAAACCGGCAATAGTGAAAAATTGTAGAACATCCATTTGGCTTAATATTAGTAAGTTAATCTACGAATAGAGAAATGCTATTTGATGTTTCGTTGTTTAAAAACTACAGTTTTTAAACAAGGTTTAACTTTATAAGAAACGGTTATCCTCCCTAAAAAATTAATAGATGACTCAATTAACCCTGGAACAAGTCAGGAAAATATTTCGTCCCCGAAAAACAGATAGTCATAAAGGTACAAACGGTCATGCTTTATTAATAGCAGGTAATATAGGAAAAATGGGCGCAGCGGTTATTTCAGCTACTGCATGCCTGAGGTCGGGCGTTGGTTTACTTTCGGTAAATGTACCAAGGGCGGAAAGAATGATCCTTCAGCAATGCATTCCTGAAGCAATGCTGGAATTAAATTTTCCGGGCAGAAGATCAATGAACAATTTTGATGCAATAGCAATTGGCCCCGGAATAGGCGTTAATGAAGATTCATTGAAAAAAATTGATCAGCTCATTCAATATGCTGAGGTACCATTAGTAGTAGATGCTGACGCACTGAATATATTATCAAAAAATAAAAAACTACTGAAAAAACTTCCTGCCGGAACGATACTAACGCCACATATCAAAGAATTTGACAGGTTGTATGGAGAACATGAAAGCAATGATGAAAGACTGGATGCTGCTAGGAGAATAGCAAAGAAAGATAAAATCATTATTGTATTAAAAAATGCGGAAACCCTTATTGCTGCTGAAGAAATGGATACCGTTTGCCGCAACGGAAATGCAGGCCTGGCCAAAGGAGGAAGTGGAGATGCACTCACGGGGATGATACTGGCTTTTTTGGCACAAGGCTATCCTGCCTATGAAGCAGCATCAATTGCCGTATACCTTCATGGTGTAGCAGCAGGTATTAGTTTGGAGGAACAAAGTGTGGAGTCAATGCTGATATCCGATGTCATAAAAAATATTGGAAAAGCATTTGGAAAAGTAGCGCAATAATTTTTCAGCCCTATATTATCTAATTGTGAACGTAACTGTTTTTACAATTACTTTTGTAGCAACTTAAAAATTTTAGCCGCAACCTGCGGTTCAACATAACAATTAGAGTTTTGGAGGATATTATCATTTATACAGCAGTTGCATTCATAGCCGGCTTTGGCATAGCCTGGCTTATTCGCAGTGCTGGTTTAATAAAATTAAAAAAACTGCAAAAAAGCACGGAAGGTTTCCTGGAAAGCGAAAGGCTAAAAAAAGAAACCCTGCGGAATGAAAACGTGGTAGCACATCAGCAGAAAGAAATTACAAAGCATGAACTGACAAAAAAACTTAATGATGCCTATAAAGTGATTAAAGAAATGGATAGTGACATCCTGCTGCTGCAACAAAGTAATGAAGAAACCGAAGCATTATTGAAGGCCGGGCAACCGGAAATTCATGAACTGAAGCTCAAACTTATTGAGGCAAATAATACTATAGCACGCTATAAAGCGTCATCCTATAAATAAAAAAAACCGGCTTTTTTTGAAGCCGGTTTTTTATTCAATTAATTTTTTGGTGCATCTGCACTAATGCTCGTTTCTTCCCAGGCATCTACATCTGTAATCAGCTCCTGTATTTTTTCTCTTGCACCTTTCACTGCGGCAGCACCGAGTAATAATCGCATTGGAGGATTGGCACTTTCTACTACTTTGATCATTGCTTCTGCAGCTTTTTGTGGATCGCCCGGCTGATTGCCACTGTATTCACGTATAGAATCACTGTTCTTCCCGGCGGTTTCGGCGTAATCTTCTATTTTATTTTCTGCATCTTTTGCACTTCTTCCTGCCCAGTCGGTGCGGAATCCGCTTGGGGCTATAATTGTTACTTTAATGCCAAGATGTGCTACTTCTTTAGCCAGGGCCTCACTCAGCCCATCAACTGCGTATTTTGTTGCATTATAAAATCCTACTCCAGGGAAACTTCTGAGTCCACCGATAGAAGCTATGTTGAGTATATGCCCACTGCGCTGTAGCCTGAGATGAGGCAATACTTCCTGGGTTACATGTGCAAGACCAAAGACATTAATCTCAAACATCTTGCGAACTTCTTCTTTCTCACTTTCTTCAATTGCACCAAAATATCCAATGCCGGCATTGTTAACCAAAACATCTATGCGGGAAAATTTCTCAATGGCTGCCTTTACAGCATGCTTTATTTGATCAGACTTTGTCACGTCTAGTGCAACAGAGATTGATGTATCCGGATATTCTGCTACGATATCAGAAATATCTCCTGTATTTCGGCTGGTAACCACTGCATTGTATCCGCGGGCAAGTACTTCTTTAGCCAGTTCCCGGCCAAAGCCTGTACTGCAACCTGTAATGAACCATACTTTTTTCATGTGTAAGTTTTTATTGTTTTAAGAATAGTAGTCCTTTAATTTATTAAACATTTTCCCTTGTATACTTGTTCTCCTGTCACAATTTTAATGAATAGAATTCCATGGTAGTTTCCTGGTGCAACTATATTCAATATATTCCAACCCTGCTGTACAATCCTCTTTTTGGTTTCTAATTGTTTTCCATCAACAGTATAAAAATTAATTGCTGCTACACCGGATTTTTCAGCATTGAATGTTATTTTAAAAGTTGCAGCATTGTTTACAATCGAAGGAAAGATATTCAACTTTTCTTCTCCCGTTTTGCTTTCTGCAAGTCTTATAGGGCTATAAATTATTTTACCGCTTTGTTCTATAATCTTTATGCGATAATAATACCTCGAAACAGCTTTTAGCTGATCAGAAAAATAAAAATAATTATCTGTATTGGGAAATAAGGTTGCATTAAGTGTGCCAATACTTGTAAAGACAATACCATTCTCACTTCTTTCCACTTCGAATTTTTGTACTGGTATATCGGAATTTACAATCCAAACTAATTTTACATTTCTGCCAGCAAGTGTTAGGTTAAAATCAAATTTTGTGTATGGGAGAATTGCATTGTCGTAAAGCACTTGTCCTAAAGTACGGTCATCATTTATATCATAAATCATAGCTGGTATCTCTGCAGGATCTGTCGTATTCCAGTTGTTCCCCTCTGCAGTGATGAGGTAGGGAGAATTATTGTACACACTAATGCCTGGTGTCGTATTGTTTGTATTATTGACAAAGAAATTTTTTCCATTATCAGTCGTATCGGCATTTGCCAGGTTGCCCAAATTTGGCCTGGAACCTAATAAAATAGTGATGCCCCAAAGGTTCGCCCTGATTGTATTTCCGGTGACGATCGTATTCTGAAAATTATTATTTCCACCACCATTAAATGCAATACCGCTACCCCCAAGATTTGGGTCTCCCTGTATATTATTACTGTCTATGATATTGTAATTGACCAGGCTGTTGATATTAGCTCCCCCAATTATTGTAATGCCATACCTGTTTTTTCTAATTGTATTATGACTGACTACATATTGAGAAGTTTCACCTGTTGTAAATGGATATAAGCCAATACCACCGGACATTACAGATCCGCCATAGATATAGTTGCCAATGATTTTCGTGGTGTCTGGCCCGCTGTTTCCCAGGTTGATCTGGGGTTTGTTTATGTTGGAGGTCACATTGTTGATGAAAATATTGTTCAGGATCTTAGGCGCATTTTTTATATTTCCTCCGCCTTCTATAGCTGCTCTTTCATTATTGGTAAATACTGAATTGGATATGATGGGACTGCTGTTAAATAAATTAATTACTGAGCCACCAAAACTGCTGCTGTAAGCGCAATTACGGAACCTGCAGGAATCAATCAGTATGCTGCAACTAAACACCCTTAGTGAGTTGGCATATTCCATCGTGAGTTTTTTGATCACGCTGTTGTTGTTATACATTATCCAGATTCCTGAATACTTCGTAGCCGGATTAATTGCGGTAAACAACACTTCATTGGGTGGGTTGATATTTAATGTACCGGTAACCCTTATGTAGGTATTGGCAGAAAAATAAACCGTAACATTTTCAACAATGTTCAACACATCATTAGTATTGATGTACAAAGAATCGTTGATGAAATAATCCGTACCATTGGTTGTGACTGTACCACCACTTATACTTACAAGGTCATTAAGTGTATAAGTATTGCCTGTTCCCGGAGTGCTGAAATAAGCTTTGCAGGTGAAGACCGATGCCAATAGAAAAAATAAAATTGTAAGGAACTTCATGAATGAAATTGGTATTGTTTTTATAAAAGAAGAGGCCAAAATTAGGTCTAAAATATTCCTGGGACAAAATGATGGTATCAATGGCTTTAAATCAGGAAGTTGGTAAAATTATTTAGGGCTAAATTTGTCATTCAAAAAACAAAACAATAACATGGACCAGACAAAACTTACCACAGGAACAATAGAAACCAGCAAAGGAAATTTTGATTTCGAATTATTTGATGATGCTACACCGATAGCTGTCGAAAATTTTACGTCGCTGATAAAAAAAGGATTTTACGACGGACTTCTCTTTCATCGTGTAATACCAAACTTTATGGTGCAGACCGGTGATCCTAATGGAAACGGAAGTGGTGGCCCCGGCTACACCATTAAATGCGAAACCGGTGCTGACAAGCAATACCATGACCGTGGTACACTAAGCATGGCACACAGGGGAAAAGATACAGGTGGCTCACAGTTTTTTATCTGTCACAATCGCCAGGGTACACAGCACCTTGATGGTGTGCATACGGCCTTTGGTAAACTCACCAGCGGACTGGATAACCTCGATGATATAGAACAGGGAGATACGATTACCAAGATCACTTTGAATGACTGATAAATAATACATTGAAATGAATTGGAAAATGCTGCGCTGTTTGGTGCAGCATTTTTTGTTTAACAAAAACTTAGGGCAGCCTCATTAATCCAAATAGTGAAAAATATTTCTTATACCGGTGAGCGGCTTTAAAATCCGGATCCGATTTTAATTATGAAAAATAAAATTTTACTCTTCTCTTTTCTTTTCATCAGCGCTGCTGCTTCGGCCCAGACTGATATAAGTTTTGGTGTAAAAGCCGGGCTTTCTTCGGCTAACATGCGTGGCGATGCAGTTGATAATTTGAGTTCTGTACTGGACTTTACCAATGGTATGATCACTACAAAAAGCCGTACCGGTTTTTATGGGGGTGTGTTTGTAGATGTCCCGTTGGGTAATGATTTGTCGCTGGAGCCAGGTATTTATTATACCCAAAAAGGATACGAGTTGAGAGGCGATCTTAATATAAAAAACCTTGGTTTTCTCGGGGCAAATGCAACCTCGCAGCTACAAGCTGATTATATAGACATTCCTTTGTTGCTAAAACTGAAAGCCGGAAGTTTTTATGTGCAACTGGGCCCCCAGTTTTCCTACCTCACCAAAGCAAACCTGAAAAGCAGCGCTGGTTTGCTGGGAATAAACCTGTTGAACAATAATATGGATGTCACCACCAATTTTAATCGCTGGGACATGGGTCTGACAGGTGGAGTTGGTTTCAATCTTTCTAAAAATTTCAGCATCAATGCAGCCTATGATTATGGCCTGCAAAGAGTGGATGCAAATAAAAATGTAAATGCTTACAACCAGGCATTCAAGGTTGGATTGACAGCAGGATTCTGACAAGTAGTTGGTTTTGTTTAAGTGTACAATAGCCGGAAATGCATCATCGCATTCCGGCTTTTTGTTTTTATACAGAGAAGGAACCTTTCGGCTTTGAAAAAAAAATCTTATAGATTTGCGCACTTTAGAGCAGATGACAGGTAAAGGCATGCATAAAAAAGATGCAGCAATTAAGCATTCAGATCAGTTTCATTTAACCTTTCCTTAACCCTGACCCAAGTATTTTTGCGCACTTAGATTTTACATTTTATGAGAAAATTATCAGCCCTGGTAGCTGCACTATTTGTTTTTATGAGCAGTTACGCACAACCGGAGACCGCAGTAGCCCCCCGGACAACTATTCCAAAAGCAGGAGATCATTTTATGTTGCAGATTGGACACAACATCTGGTCTGGAGCTCCGGATAGTATCACCAACAGGATGAAAGGGTTTAACAGAAGTGCAAATGTGTACCTGATGTTGAATCGTCCTTTTAGAAGCAACGATAAATTATCAATAGGTCTTGGTCTTGGTATCGGCACCAGCAATATGTATTTCGAAAAAACAAATATTGATATTGCAGGAACCACTCCTAAACTGGCGTTTATAAATGCTGACAGTACCAACCGGTTTAAGAAATATAAATTATCCACAGCTTACCTGGAAGTTCCTCTGGAACTAAGGTTTTCTTCCCGCCCGGATAATCCTAATAAAAGTATTAAAGCTGCAATCGGCCTGAAAGCCGGTACATTATTGAATGCAAAAACAAAAGGCAAAACACTGCAAAACAGTGCTGACGTTACCATTAATAATAACCTGGTACAAAAAATAGCCTCTAAATCTTATTTTACTACGACTCAGATTGCTGCAACTGCAAGAGTTGGATATGGCATCTTCTCCTTGTATGGTACGTATGGTCTTACTCCTGTATTTAAAGATGGCGTAACTGCCGACATTAAACAAGTACAAGTCGGGCTAACCATCAGTGGTTTATAAAATTATCAGATTCATTATAGCCTATAGAAAAAAGCAACCTTCGGGTTGTTTTTTTTTGCCTTTGAGATTTCAACTTTGGGAAAAAATTGGAAAACTGCCATTTGTTTCCCACCTGTCAAAATCGTAGTTTTGCCCTTCATTTTTTAAGCGTGGCGGGAAGCGCATAATATCAAACAATGAGCGATCCAATAAAACACGAATGTGGTCTGGCTTTCATTCGTTTACGCAAATCCTTCAGTTACTACCAGCAAAAGTACAAGACTGTAATGTATGGCCTGAACAAGCTATACCTGCTGATGGAAAAGCAGCACAACCGGGGCCAGGATGGCGCCGGTATAGCTACAGTTAAGTTAAATACAGAACCGGGATATCCATTTATGTACCGGTTGCGGAGTAGTGCTTCCCAGCCCATTGCAGATCTTTTTATTCAGATAGCAAAAGAGATTGAGGAAGTAGAAAAATACCAACCCGAAATAAAGCTGCACCCCGGCCTGATGAAAGGTCATATCAATGTACTTGGAGAAGTTTTGCTTGGTCACCTGAGGTATGGTACACAGGGAAAAAATGATGTGAATTACTGCCATCCTTTTATTAAAAAAAATACTGTTCCCGGTAGAAACCTGGCCCTTGCAGGAAATTTTAACCTGGTAAATACAGAAGAATTATTTGACCTCATTAATATGAGTCCCGGCGAGTTTCAGTGCCAGAGCGATCTTGCAGCAATGATGGAGGTGATTCATCACTTCCTGGTAAAAGAAGATGAGGCATCTCCCGGAGACCTGAATGTAGAAGAAGTGCTGAAAAAAGCGGTTCCATTATTTGACGGGGGCTTTAATATTGGAGGTATGGTTGGCAATGGCGATGCATTTATAATGCGTGATGCTCACGGCATAAGGCCTTCGTATTATTATGCAAATGACGAAGTAGTGGTTGCCGCCAGTGAGCGTGCGGCTATTCGTACCGCATTTAACCTGCAGGAAAATGAAGTACAGGAATTGCCACCCGGTGCTGCACTTATTGTAAAACAAAATGGCAGCTACAGTATAGAACAGATCGTGCCTGCGCAGGAGAGGCTTGCGTGCAGTTTTGAAAGAATTTATTTCAGCCGCGGAAGCGATGAAAAAATTTACAGGGAAAGAATAGCACTCGGCTATCACCTGAGTCCGATCATTTTAAAGAAACTGGATTACGATCTGAAGAATACCATCTTCTCTTTTATACCAAATACTGCAGAAACTGCTTTTTATGGGTTAATAAAAGGGGCAGAAGACTACCTGAATCAAATAAAAATAGAAAGGATACTGAGCTGGGGAAATGACTTTGATGAAGAGAAGCTGAGTGAGATGGTGAACCGCAAGATCAGGATAGAAAAAATAGCGATCAAAGATGTAAAGCTGCGCACTTTTATTACTGAAGACAGCAGCCGGAATGAAATGGTGCAGCACGTATACGACATTACTTACGGCACTGTGCAGGAAGATGTAGATACACTTGTGGTGATAGATGATAGCATTGTAAGAGGTACAACACTGAAGGAAAGCATCATCCGGATGCTGAGCCGGCTGAAGCCTAAAAAAATAATTATAGTAAGCAGTGCGCCACAGATCCGGTACCCTGATTGCTATGGTATAGATATGAGCAAGATGGGCGAGTTTATTGCTTTTAAAGCAGTTGTAGCTCTACTGAAAGAAAGAAACCAGGAAAGCCTGCTTACAGATATTCTTGCGCAATGCAAAGAGCTGCAAAGGAACAATCAACTGCATACGAAGAACCTGGTGCAGGAAATATATAAGCCATTCTCACTTGGCGAAATCTCCGGAAAAATTGCCGGGCTTATTACGCCGGAAGACATTGCAATACCGGTGGATGTGATTTATCAGAAAATAGAAACACTTCATCTGTCATGCCCCAACAATAAAGGGGATTGGTATTTTACGGGAAATTATCCTACCCCTGGGGGAAACCGGGTTTGCAATAAGGCATTCATGAATTTTATGGAAGGGAAAAACCAGAGAGGGTATTGAGGGTTGAGGGTTGAGGGTTGAGGGTTGAGGGTTGAGGGTTGAGGGTTGAGGGTTGAGGATTGAGGGTTGAGGGTTGAGGGTTGAGGGTTGAGGGTTGAGGTTTGAGGGTTGTTTAGTTTGGTTTAGTGTAGTTCAGAATTGTTTAGTATGTTTTTTAGGTTTTAGGAGTTTAAAAGTTTAGACAGTTTAGAATTTTAGGAGTTTGGTGTTTTAGAAGTTTAGTGTTTAGACTATTTAAATGTATTAGCTCATACTTAATCTGACATCTGGTTAAATTTTTTAAACTAAGCACTTACCACTAACTACAAACCACTAACGATTTTATGGCCGGTGATCGCTGGCATTTTTTACATCGGAATGGCTGTTAAGCACCACAAAATACTTTACTGCCAGTAATAATTTAAACAGGGGTTTTCCCAGGATCGTTTCTTTTCAGAATTGATTTTTATGTCCTGTATTTTTCCTGATCAGGATTTCATTTCCCAAAAAAATAGCCACCGTAAGGCAGCTATTTTTCTCATTGGTATAGGTAATATATTTTACCAGATGTACCTCAGGCCAAACTGAAACTGGCGTGGTGGTGCTGCTGATCTTTTGATAAATGTGTTGTTTGATCTTGGGCCGATCTGGTTGATGTTGCTGCTACCCCTGGTTACATTATAGCCACTCAGGTTTTCAGTATTCAGCAGGTTGTAGATATCGGCAGAGAGCTCTATTCCTCCGGTTCCTTTTAATTTGATCTTGTACTTTGCGCTAAAATCAAATGTGGTAGCAGAAGGCAAACGGTCATTGTTCCTTGTTTCGCCCGGCTGATAATCTGCAGAGCCTGCATTGGCATAAGCATTTTCTCCATTACCATTCAGGTCACCGTTGCCGCCAAATTTTGATGGATCAGCATAGCGTGATGCAGGAGTTCCGCTTTGGAAAAGCATGCTCGGTGTAAGCGTCAGATTTTTTACCGGGAATAAAGTAACCACTGCAGAAATTACATGCCTGCGGTCATTGTCTCCATCTGCATATTCTGCATCAAAATCATTTGCATTTGTTGCCCTGACATTAATTCCCTCTGTATCGGTTTTGTAATGAGAGAGGGTATAAGAAATGCGGTAGGCAAACTTATCTGTAGGTAATTTATCTTTTTGAATGATCAGGTTCAATGCAGTGTAGCGGCCTTTGCCTTTTGTTTCTGTCATAAATACGTCCCTTGCAATACCGGAAACATTTTGGCCATTAATTTTTGCTTCAAATTGTCCGGAGCTGTTGGTTACTATAGGAACGGGGCGGGTAAGATTTGCAGCTGCTCTTGTACGCACCACAGGATTGTTAGGGTCCGGTACATAAGAAGATGCAGTGTTCAGGTTAGTAATACGGAAAAGATTTTCAGTACGGCTGTGCAAAACATTAGCTTCAAACTTCATGTGGTCATTGATCTTTCTCTGGTAGCCAATGCTGTACTGATCAGAGTAAGGATTTTGATATCCGTTTGGATTTTTAATCCGGAAATTATTGCTGCTCTGCAAGGCCCGGTTGCCCTGGGACTCTGCAGAACTTTTCCCTTGCAGGTAAGAAGGGGTGTTTCCCTGGTTGAAAACGGCACGCAGGTTTCCTGCATTTGTAATGCGCTCCAGGTCTGCATTTGGATCCAGGATACCCAGGCGCTGAAGCTCTTGCAACTGCAATTTAAAGTTGGGAGAATTATTGCTGAACTGAAGGTTGTCGCTGGCTACAGCATATTTTATCTTATCATACACCCGGCTATAACCACCACGGATAATATCATTTTCGGTGATTTTATAATTCAAGCTCAGCCGTGGACCGAGATTATTCCAATCTCCTTTTGTGCCACCGGCCTTGCTGAGGTTGTCGTAGTCAAAACGCAAGCCGGCACTCAGGTTTAGTTTTTCATTTACTGCAAAATTATCCTCCACATATGCATTGAATACATTCTGATGTGTTCCAAATCTTGATTGAGCCAGGTCGACTCTGTATTCTATTACCTGCACATTGGCTGGAATGTTACCGGCATCCAGGCTGGTTCCAAGATTCAGTGCTTTAATAGAATCTACCTGGGACTGGTTTAAACGAACGGTATAAAAACCATTGGAGTTACCGGCACCAAGCAGGTTGAAATCTGAATAGGTAAATTCTACACCAGCTTTGAGCGCATGTCTTCCGGCCTGGTAGGTAAATTTTTGTTGAAATTGTTGGGTATATTCTTCGTCATCAAAAATATAATCAATAGGGCCAAGGCTGGCCAGCAAAGTACCATCCGGTGCCTGGACTGCAACGCCAGGTTTGCCGAAGTTATTATTGTCCCGATAATTCCAACGGAAATAAGAAGTTTGAAAATTGGTTTCTGCCTTTAATTTCCTTCCCAGTAAATAATCATTTTTCAAAGCTATGAGATAGGTTCTGTTCTTTTGGGTACTTCCGCCAGATGGGAAAAGTACACCGCCCGTAAGGCCGCCACCCTGCTGCTCTATATCAAAAACTCCCAGGTTTCCCCGAAGGCTTGAATGAAAATTTTTGCTCCAGTTCTGGTCTAATTTTAGAGACGCATAACTGAATGAATTGTTTCCTCTCACGGTTTCATTGATACCAAGTCTTGGTACAGTAAGCAGGTTGTCTTTTATATCAAAAGTTTGCTCAAAGTTGAGGTAGAAAAAAGTTTTATCTTTTACTATTGGTCCACCAAGCCCAACACCAAGTTGCTGCCGCTGAAAGCCATCTTTTACTGGATTTCCATAAAGGTCAAGCGATGCAAAGGAAGATTTACTGTCAATAATTTTTCCCGGACGGGTGAGGTAAAATACTTCTCCTGTAACATTGTTGGAACCACTGCGGGTATTTACATTGATGATGCCAGATGTCGTGTTTCCGTACTCTGCAGAAAAATTATTGGTGAGCACATTTACACTTTCTGTAAATCCAAAAGGCACATTAAACTTTACGTTTCCCAGGAATCTTTCATTGTTGTCCATTCCATCAATAGTGTAGTTGGTATAAATTCCATTACTTCCATTTATAGAAACGTTTGGCGATTCGTTGTACCCTAATGTTGCCAATGTAACATTGGGTAATCTGTAAAAACTCCGGGTTATATTCCGTCCTTCTATTGGCAGTACTTCTATTTCTTTCCTGGTGATGAATGATTCTACGGTAGCATCTATCCTGTTTATTTTTTGAGAAGTATTGCTCACCACAATCTCTTCCAGGTTGGCTACATTTTTTTCATCTATCATCACACTAATATCCTTGTTGTTGTCTGCAGAAACAGTAAATGTTTCATATACACCTGCGCTGTTGTTGCTTTCTGCAATAAACACATTGTAAGAACCGGGAGCCAGATTTTTAATCACTGCATTTCCGTTCCTATCAGTGGTGTCTGTATAGATCAGGTTTCCATCCTGGCTGATGGTAAAGGCAATATTACTCAGAGGCCGCATGGTTGCGGAGTTCAATAGTTTTATTCTTTGTGGAGACTGTGCAAAAGCTGTAACGCCCAACAATAAGAATATTGCAAATAAGGTTGCAATCTTATTCATAATAATAAGTATTAAATAAAAAAAAAGTAGAGAAAAAATGTTGGAGAGAAAATGTCAGGGTGCTCGTCCCGGAGCATTATTTATATACACAACAGCAGGTGAAGTTTGTTGCAAGTTGTTTTTTTGGATACTGTTAATCCAGGAAATAATGAGTTGTATAAAAGAAGCAATAAATGCCTGGGCTTTTATTGCTGTTTTTGTAAATAGATAAAGTTGCGCTGCATTATTGATTTCCTTTAAGGCCGTTAAGAGAAAAATAGCAGGAGCTAAACTGGCCAGAGCAGTCATCAGCTTTGCCGACTGCCAGGGTAAAGATGAAATGACGTTTTTATTAAATGCATTTTTTTGTATACCTAACAAATAGCATCCACCCAATTGAGTGGGGCCTGCTACTAAAGGATTATCCAGTAAAAGTGTATTGGTTTTAAGCAGGGAAGCGGAATCAAGGTTAGGCGTGTCGCTTCCTACAACTATTACAGAATCATAACCAAGACCAAAAACCTCAGCCATTGCATTGCTGATCCGCTCACCAAAACTTTCCCCATGCTGGTATTGTTCAGAATAGTAGAAGGCAGGAATGCCGGTTTTTTTTATAATTGAAGCTGTGTGGTCAAAAAGCTTAGATGCAATGACATTATTCAGTCGCTCATTGCCATCAAAAAAAGTTTTGTGGCGAATTTCTTCCCCCGGAAGACGTGAAAAATATATTATTGCAGATGTATGCATATACGCCCAGCAAAAAAAGATTTGCCTACTTAAAATGAAGTTACGTTAACATTCCATTTGGAGTTTTCATAAGCAGAAATATATTGTAGGAATTTTGTCATTTTATACTTAGATGGATTAAAAAATTTCTGTTGCACTCATTCTTCGGAAAAATTATTGAGGTCTTTTGTCCAATTGTACTGCTTAAACACAATCGCCGGTTTCTCATTCATAGAAATTAAATGATACTTCTTTAAAATATCAATCATGCCTTTTATGCCACCAAAATCTGCCCTGAACCAACTCATGATGGCAGGCAATTCTATTACTTTCTTATTCCTATTAAAAAACGTTTCTGCTTCCAGGTAAGATTGGGTAGCCAAATCCAATTGTTGGTTTAATTTTTCAGGACTATAAAATGCAATGGGCGGACAAGATGCCGCACCACAATTCAATGCAAAATGTACCCTGTAATCAGGCGTTGCTACCCTCAATTTTTTTTCTGTACTTCCAGGAAATAATTTGCCCAGGTAGCCCAGTGACTTTTTGTTTTTACTTCTTCTGAGGTAGCCGTGTTCTATATCGTCCAGGCTTATTTTCTGTCTTGCAATTAAAATATTTTTTGTAGTGAAAAATTTGTTTTTATCTGCATAAGCTTCTTCATCTTCTTTTAATTTTATTTGGGTAAATGCATTGTAAATGTTGATCCAAAAGCAATTTTTAAATTTGTCATCAGGTAATGCTTTTACCAGATCTTCCAATGTAAGTGCCGATAAGTTGCGTTGGAGGTCCGTAGTTTCTTCATTCATCTTTACAGCATATAATATTTGCTGTGAAAGTTTGATTAGGGTTTGATCTGGTTGTTTGGGAGTATTCATTATTTATTGGATGATTCTGTAGATAGCTTTTGGTTGTATTCTTTAGATTTTCCTAGTGGAATAGAGAGGGGAATAAAATCTTTTCCTTTGATCATCTTCCCAACTAAAACAATTTGCCCAATATGATAGGCATAATGAGCCAGTTGCCGTTGTAAGGCATTTATTACGCTTAATGGTTGTTTCCTGATATAAATTGTTTTTTCCAAGTCGTCTATTGAAGGGCTATGCAATGTATCCAGTAATATTTTCCAACTATTTTCCCAGAGATCTAAAAGCTGTTCCCTTGAGATTTCTGTTTGCACAAATTCTTCATCTCTATTTCTCCATTCTTTTTCACCATCGCTGGTAAGAAAATCTGTGAAACGGGAGTGCATATTTCCATTCAGGTGTTTGATGGTCGTAGAAATACTCAGGCAATTTTCTCCCGGCTGAAGATTTAATTCTGCATCATTTAGTTGTATAAAAGTTTTTTCTCCTAATGTTTTGTAAGATTCAAATTGGTGGATAAAGCCGCTGAGGAGGGTAGGCTGCTTTTTCATATTATTGTCTTTAAATTTGTCATAACAAATATTTGTCTTCAAATTCGATCTCGTTTTCTTTTAAAAGCCTTTTGTATTCATCCAAAAAACTTTCTTTTTCATGATGGGTTTTCTGATTCTTGATATAATTGATCAAGTTTTCTTTTTCCTTTATAGAACTTGTAAAAGCCCCATATCCAATCTGCCAGGATTTGAATGCTGGAAATTTACCAGAATCTTTCATCCATAAAGTACTTGAAACTTTAATTGCTTTAATAAAGTTGCTGAGACTCACAGTTGGGTGCAAGTCTGAAAGTATATGTATGTGGTCTTCCATTCCGTTTATTCTGTAAAGCTTACTTTGATTTTTATTTATAATCCCCCATATATACCTGTAAAGTTCTTCCTCGTGTTCAACTGATATTGTTTTCTCCCTGTTTTTGGTGCCAAATACAATATGATATAAAATTTGTCTGTAGGTACTCATGCTTAATGATTTAATTAATTTTTTAAAGTTAGTGGTAAGGAAAATAAAATATTTAATTGACTTGTGTTAGTTTTTAATGTCAAAATTATTGTTCAACCCCTTCAGGGTTGAGTCCCTTATAATTCATCTACCGCAGGTTTCACCTGCGGCTACTGAAAATTAAACCCCTTTGGGGTAACAGGAAAGGAAATGCTGATAAAAAATTTTAGGATCCCTGGAATATAGTTTCAACTACTTCAGGGTTGAGAGCACTTTTAATTTGTCTACCGCAGGTTTCAACTCCGGCTACTGATATTAAACCCTTTCGGGTGACAGGAAAGGAATGCTAATAAAAATTTTAGGATCCCTGGAATATAGTTTCAACCCCTTCAGGGTTGAGGCACTTTTAATTTATCTACCGCAGGTTCAACTCCGGCTACTGATATTAAACCCCTTTGGGGTGACAGGAAAGGAATGCTAATAAAAATTTTAGGATTCCTGGAATGTTGATTCAACCCCTTCAGGGTTGAGGCACTTATAATTTATCTACCGCAGGTTTCACCTGCGGCTACTGATATTAAACCCCTTTCGGGTGACAGGAAAGGAAATACTAATAAAAATTTTAGGATCCCTGGAATATAGTTTCAACCCCTTCAGGGTTGAGGCACTTTTAATTTATCTACCGCAGGTTCAACTCCGGCTACTG
>JBBQYS010000055.1:0-19782 GCA_038208485.1 Chitinophagales bacterium | reverse complement strand
CATCCTTCAAAGTAACAGTCCTATTAAAAATTATCTTATCAGTAGAACTTTCTTTATCAAGCGTGAAATATCCCTTGCGCAGGAACTGAAACTTTTCTCCCTGTTTTGCATTTGTGAGTGAAGGCTCTATAAATGCTTTTATAATCTTTAATGAGTCCGGGTTGATATATTCTTTAAAATCACCGTCTTCGTTGCCAGGATTTTCTACCCGGAACAACCTGTCATACAAACGAATTTCTGCTTCGGCAGCATAAGGCACACTCACCCAATGTATCGTTCCTTTTACCGCAATACCACTTGTATCCTGGCCGCTCTTGCTGTCCTTGTTGTAGGTGCAATGAATTTCAGTGATCTTTCCATCTTCATCTTTTACCACATCAGTACAGGTAATTATGTAAGCACTTTTTAACCTCACGCTTCCGCCTTTTGTCAGCCTGAAAAATTTCTTAGGCGCATCCTCCATAAAATCTTCTCTCTCTATCCAAAGCTCTGGTGTAAAGAAAATTTCTCTTTTCTCAGCATCTTCTCCTGGTCCGTTTTCACTCATTACTATTTCACAATCTTCTTCTAAATTTGTGATCACCAGTTTTACCGGATCCAGTACTGCCATTGCCCTGGAGGCTTTTTCATTCAGGTCTTCCCTCAGGCAGAATTCCAGCAAGCTGAAGTCTACTATATTCTCTCTTTTTGCAATGCCCACCTTCTCACAAAACACCCTGATGCTTTCAGGTGTAAATCCACGTCGGCGCATTCCACTTATTGTAGGCATCCTCGGATCATCCCAACCTGCTACGTGTTTTTCATTTACCAGTTGCAGCAATTTCCGCTTACTCATCACTGTGTAACTCAGGTTTCTCCTGGCAAATTCATATTGATGCGAAGGATAAATTTCCAGTTTCTCTATAAACCAATCGTACAATTCCCGGTGCGGAATAAACTCAAGCGTACAAATGGAGTGCGTAATATTTTCAATACTGTCACTTTGCCCATGCGCAAAATCATACATAGGATAGATACACCATGTATCTCCTGTGCGGTGGTGCTTAGCATGCTTTATCCGGTAAATGATCGGGTCACGCATCAGCATATTGGTATGCGCCATATTTATTTTTGCCCTTAGGGTACGTGTTCCATCAGGAAATTCACCTGCTTTCATCCGCATAAAAAGATCCAGGTTTTCTTCTATGCTCCTGTTGCGGAAAGCCCCGTCTACACCCGGTTCTGTAGGAGTGCCTTTTTCTTTAGCCATTGTTTCTGCACTGCTGTCATCTACATAAGCCAAACCTTTATCAATGAGTATAGTGGCAAATTTGTACATCTCATCAAAATAATCAGAAGCATACAATTCGTTCTCCCACTCAAAACCCAGCCACCTGATATCTTCTTTGATGCTGTCTACGTATTCTGTTTCTTCGGTCAGGGGATTTGTATCATCAAACCTTAAATTGGTGTAACCGGGGTATTTTTTTGTCAGGCCAAAATTCAGACAAATACTGGTTGCATGTCCCATATGCAGGTAACCATTCGGCTCCGGTGGAAACCTTGTAACAATACTCTGGTATTTTCCTTCACGCAGATCGGTTTCTATAATATCTTCTAAAAAATTCAGGCTTTTTTCTTCACTCATAAAATACATTTGAGTTGCAAATTTAGCTGATTGCTATGGGAATGCATTAGCGGATACCAAGGACAACTTTAAAAGGATTTGCCACTAAGGCACAAAAGCACACTTCTAATTAATCAAAATTTTAGTACGTGACCTATTTTGCCATATACAAAATGCTTTGTGCCTTTTTTCTTTGTGTCTCCCGCTTATGGGATCTGCAATTCGTGTATTTGTGGCTCCCCCTTTATTTGCCGCAGGCAAAACATAATCTGTGAAGATCAGTGCAATCTGTGGCTACCACTTTTGCCGCAGGCAAATACCCTTGTGTCTCGTGCCCCCGTATTTAAACTTTGCCGCAGGCAACCAAAAAATTCGTGCTAATTCGTGCAATTCGTGGCCACCCTTTTGCCGCAGGCAAACCAATACAAAAACTTTGTAATTACTTTATCCCTCATCACCCCTACAACCCATCTATTATCTTTATTTTTACACAAATCATTTTAAGTTTATGAAGAAAAAAATAATGCTTTCTGCCATTATCTGCTCCATGACTATTGGAGTTGTATTTGCCTGGGGAAGTTGGGGACATCAGCACATTAATTATGCAGCTATTTTTGCTTTACCGCCGGAAATGCGGGTGTTCTTTTACAACCACAAAGATTTTATTACTGAAGAATCTGTTGTTCCGGATCTGCGGAAATATACCATCAATGATAAGGCAGAGTTTAACAGGCATTTTATAGATATAGAAGGATTCGAGGGTGTGAGTTTCAATGATCTTCCGAAGACAATGAAAGAAGCCACTGCAAAATACAGTGATAGCTTTTTATTGAAAATGGGTATTCTTCCCTGGTACATTCAGGATATGTCGCAGAAGCTGACGACTGCGATGAAAAACAAACGCAAATCAGAAATTCTTTTTATAGCCGGGGATCTCGGTCATTATATAGGTGATGCAAATATGCCTCTGCATACTTCACTCAATCATGATGGGCAACTTACAGGGCAGCGTGGTATTCACTCACTTTGGGAATCGCAGCTTCCTGATTACTTTGGTAATGCCTATAGTTTTGAAGTAAAACCGGCGGTATATCTTCCCGACCTGACAAAAGCCACCTGGGATATTATTAAGCATACACATGACCTTGCTGATACACTCCTGATGACTGAAAAGAAACTGAGAACATCCTGGGGCGACAGGATGTTTAAAAAAGATGCCAATGGCGTAAATATTAAAAATAAATTCGGTGCCCAGGTATTTAGTTATGAGTATGCAAAAGCGTATCATGAAGCACTGAATGGAATGGTGGAAAAACAAATGAAACATGCCATACAGGATCTTTCCAATTTCTGGTATAGTTGCTGGGTAAATGCCGGTAAGCCCGATCTAACCAAGTTGGATCCTGAAGAACTCACCGAAAGAAATAAGAAGTTCTTGAAAAAAGACACTAAACTTATTGAAAAAGGAAAAACTTTTGGCTTTAGGATAGAAACAGAATTTGAAAAATGAAACCTTTGAACAGGTAAGAAGATTATGGCATGCTTTTAATTGGTATATTAAAAAAAAATTTAGTCAGATGAAATTAGAAGAATCAGCTCAGCCCGAGGAAGAAAAAATTGATCTTAAGCATGATACCATGGAGTTTTCTGCCTCCACTGATGGAGATGATCAGATAGAAGACAGCCTGGATTTTGAAGAAGACGAAATCACGGCCGAAGAATTAGATGCAATTGAAGATGCCCCTGAAGACGAAGAAGCAGCAGCCTTAAACCAAATGGAAACCGAAAGAATGGTAGATGTAGATAATTTACCTGAAGAAGACTGGACAGACGACCTGAATATGGATGACGACGACGACAGTGCCGAGCCAGATCATCACCGTGGTGAGAAATAATTAAGACCCTTTGTTTGATGTTTAATCCAAGTCAACAATTCCTTTTTTAATAGCGTATAACACAAGTCCAATACGTGTTTTAATAGCTAGTTTTTCAAACAGGGCATCCCTGTAACCGTCTATTGTTCGTGGGCTTAAATTCATTTTGTCGGCTATCTCTTTGTAAGTCAATTCTGTGCAACTATATTTTAAAAATGCAAGTTCACGCTCCGTCAGTTGTTGGCTGATCTCATGTTTCTGTTGTTGCAGGCTTAGTACATTCATCATTTTTCCACTAACCAGGTCCGAGAAATAAAATCCCTTTTCTACCAGGTCCTTCAATGCATCCTTTAGTTGAGCCGGTTCACAGTCTTTTAGTATATAACCGTGAGCCCCATTTGCCAGCATTTTTATTATTGACTTTTCATTGTCGTACATGCTAAGTGCTAGTATCCTGATGGCAGGATATTCCTTTCGTATACACAAAGCGGTATCATAGCCATCCATTTCGGGCATATTAATATCCAGCAAGATGATTTGTGGAATAGGATTCTCCTTTAATTTTTTCATCAGGTCAACACCATTATCTGCTTCATAAAGCACATTATGTCCCAGGTTTGTAAGCAAGGCCACTAGTCCACTCCGGAGTAATACATGATCATCTGTAAGAACAATATCTGCCATCTGCTGGTTTATTTTTTTAAGCAATTAGTGGAAGTGAAACCGTTAAGCTTGTTCCGCTGCCGGGAATTGAATCTATAGAAAATTTTGCACCGATCAGTTTTGTTCTATCCCGCATATTTCTCAAACCTATTCCGGAAGTTAATTCTGTGAGTTTCTCAGTTTCAAAGCCTTTTCCATCATCTGTTATTTTCATTTGAAATGTATTAGGAAGATATTCGATAAATACATACAGGTTTTTAGCCTGGCTGTGTTTCAGTGCATTGTTCATTGCTTCCTGTACTATGCGAAACATAACAGTTTCCTGTTGTTTCTGCAGAGGAACATGCTCTCCGGATACATGCAATTCTGCATTGAGCTGCCCGGTATTTTTGATGATCTTTATTTCATTTATCAGCGCATTTTTAAAACCAAGGTCCGCTATTTTATCGCCGTGAATACTCCTGCTGAGTTCCCTCAGATCCCCTATTGCTTTCGTTAAGAGTGAAATACTGCCGCTGATTTTTTGTTCTTTTTCTTCTCCTTCTACAAGATTAATAGTGTTAAGGTTAAGTTTTGCCAGGCTAAGCACCTGCCCAACATTATCGTGTATTTCCTGGCTGATGGTTTTTAATGTTTGTTCCTGTATTTCTATTTGGGTCTCCAGTAGAGATTGGGAGAATTGATTCTGCATTCTTTCTTTCTCATTTTTAAACTTCCAATTTCTCTTAGTGAAAGCAAATAAAAAAATAATAATTCCAGACACCAATATGATGATCAAAATTGTTCCCCCGATGATAAAGGCACTTCCCATTACTTGCTGCTTTTGTGCATTTGTTTTTTCTCAATGATGAATCCTGCTGTAAATGATAAGTATAGAATAATATTAAAGGTATTATGAATCATCCAGAGTGCAGAACGCCCATTATTAAGTTTGGCACTTGTAGCAGTATAATCTGCAAATACAAAAAAAGTACAAGTCGCATAGAGTAACAAGGCCAATAAATAGATATGGTACGGATCAGAAAGGGTAAATAAAAAATCTTCATTTTTAAAACGGATATAAAAATAATTAAAAATCAGGATCACATAGCTGAGATTATTTATGCAGATCAGCTCATAAATCACTGATGCTGAAATTCCATATTTAAAAAATAAATAAAAAGTAAATGCAGCTACGATGACAGTCACAGTTATCAATACCTTATTCCATCGCTGCCTGGCAGCAAAGAAAAATAGCAATAAAAAAAACTCTGCCGGGGTATAAATGTTATACAAAATATTTAGCTCACTACTACTTCCTTTATTGTAAAATGAAGCGAGCTGAGGCAAGAGTGCTATCACCACTACAAAAAAGATGATCTTTGACGAAGGTTTAAAAGTATAATACAGCAACAGCCCCACGATAAATGGCAGGATTATTATCCATTCAGATAAGGACTGAAGAACTTGTATCATTTTTCGATGTCATTTATATAAAGTCAGAAGTAGAAATGTCTGCTTGTGGATCATCATTAAACTCTGCCAGTCCCGGGTGTTCCATTCCACTGATAAAGCCTGGCTCAGAAGGATTCTGCAGTACAGTATAACTCCAGTTGGCTGTAGATTTGTCTACCGTGCACGGAAAAATTGAAAGGGTAGGTTTATTTGATCTTTCTGATTCATCTATCATATTGCTGGCTCCAAGAAACATAACCAGGCCGCTATCTGCTACACTATCAATAGCATCCATTAGTGTTTGTAGTGATTCCTTGTCAAAGACAAATGCGCAATCAAGATTATTATAATAGGCCTGCACTTTTACACTTGCTGAGGAAACCGCTTTCTGAATAGCGGGATCATTGTGAAAAGCAACTGCATTTAATCTTAAAGTTTCTGTGTCTGTAAAAGTGATAGGTAATCCTGCTGAAGGGGTCATAATAGAAATTTAAAGGTTTTGATAATAAAGGATAGCAAATTTCTCTAATATAAAGTAAAAAACCAAATGCGTTTTCACTCTACTATTTACCGTGTTTTCACCCTTTTATTTGGGTGATATAACTATAGAATATACAAGAATGATTAAACAATTTTACATGACCTAATAAATCCCTTTTTATTTAGGTAGAAAGTTAAGATCAATGAAAATTGTTAATTGTAAACCTGTCCGTTGCACCTATAAAATTGTAAATGCAGATTTAAATTAAAACCTTATTACATCATTGACGCACTCAACATATAAAATTGGTCTTTATACTTTCTACCAGTGGGCATTGCTTCATATTCATGATTTACGATGCCCGGTTTTCTGGACCCCCAAAAAAAAGATCCTGCGGTTAACAGCAGGATCTTTTAATTTTATTACTATAATTTAGACAGTGCCCATCTTCTTAAGGTGCATGGTATGAGAAACCAATGCATCACGCATGCGACGGTATTCTATATACTTAACATTAAACTCTTCGCAGGTATTTTTAATGATCTTACTTATCTGAGGGTAATGTACGTGGGAAATTTTAGGGAAAAGGTGATGTTCTATCTGGAAATTCAAACCACCTACCAGCCAGCTGATCAGCTTATTTCTTGTAGCAAAATTTGCAGTGGTTTCCACCTGGTGGATGGCCCATTCGTTTTCTATGTTGTTTGTACCTTCAATAGTAGCGGGAAAAGCAGTTTCTTCTACAGTATGTGCAAGCTGAAAGACTACACTCAGCACAAGACCCGCAAACATGGCCATAACAAGAAATCCGACCAACCATGGAACAAATCCTACCATGTAAATAGGTAGAACGATCATCATTCCATAATATCCGATCTTGGCTATCCAGAAAGCAAAATGATCCCAAAGCCTAAATTTTTTGATAGGTACCTGTCCAACTTTTTTCTTAAAATATTTGGTATAATCTGTTGCAAAAACCCAGATAATTAATAATAGCGTATACAGGAACCAAACATATATATGCTGAAAACGGTGGATCTTATATTTCTTTTGAGTAGCACACATACGTAGAAGTGGCCTTATCTCAATGTCATCATCAATACCGTCAATATTTGTATATGTGTGGTGCACAATATTATGTTTGTTGTTCCACATTAGCTGGCTGGCACCTAAACCATTTACTGAGAATGCTGCTATTTTATTCCAAAATTTACTATCACTAAAACTGCCATGCCCACCGTCATGCATTACATTAAAACCAATAGCTGCTGCAAGTCCACCCATCATCACACATTCTAGTACGGCCAGCCATGCTGCAGGAGTAAAAAATAAAACATGAACATATAGCGCCACATATAGCGTCCAAAAAAGGATTGCTTTGAAGTAAAGAGAAAAGTTACCTGTACTTTTCAGGTTGTTTTCTTTAAAATAAGCTGAAACTCTTTTTTTAAGTTCCTGGTGAAAGGTCGAGCCTTGACTGTTTACAAATTTTGGAGTTACTACTGCCATTGGAATAATTTTATGTATTTTCTTGTACTATACTGTTGAAATTTTTAATACCGACCATTTTGCTGCTTAAAAAACCTTCTCCATATTTCACACCAATCATTTTCCCCAACATTTGTGCCCGGTAAATGATGCTTTCCAAAAACGCAGGAGTGGAAATATATGTTTGAGGTCCTTTTGCATCCGGATTATAAAACTGAGTCTTATATGCTTTTACAGATTCTATCTTCTGTTCAAACGATTCAGTGATATCATATACGAAATCAGGTTGCAAAAATCGGTCCTGTAAATATTTAAAAACATATTTTGGGCGGAAAGGTTCTTGATTTTTTCCTCCGCTATTTGTTTTTATTTTTACAAGCCCACTTAGGAAAGCAGCATCTTCTACCAAAGCAGAACTTCGGCCATGGTCTGGATGCCTGTCTTCCGGGGCATTACATATAATGATTTCCGGTCTGTGTTTTCTCAAAATTTCTATGACCTTAAGTTGATGCGCTTTGTCATTGACTAAAAAGCCATCAGCCATTTTCAAATTTTGTCTTATGTCTACCTTTAGGATCTTAGCCGCATCTGCAGCTTCTTTTTTTCTTGTAGAAGCAGTGCCTCTTGTGCCAAGTTCACCCTGGGTAAGGTCAATAATTCCGGTTTTTTTACCCAGCGCTTTTTCTTTGATGAGCACTCCGGCACAACCAAGTTCTACGTCGTCAGGGTGTACACCAAATGCCAACACATCTACTATCATAAATATTACGGTAAGAGGGCTGCAATATACTTGTTTTTCACCAGTTTTTTGGCTGGTAACCGCCTGAATTTCAATTGTTGTGAATAGTTTGTAGGAGGAAAACCACTTTTGGGTAAAGGTTTACATGGTTTTAGTAATCCTGATGTCAGTATAACCATACATGCGCTGCACTTCATTTACAAAACCTTCTATTACCTTGTCTTCTGTTTCAGCATTGTATGCCTGTTTCAAGTCACTATTAAAGAAAAATGCAACAGTTTGATAAAAACGGGCGGTAGCACCTCCTCTATATTCTTTTATAATCTCGTAACAGTTGTTTCCAGTTTCACGGTTGATGAGTTTCATCAATACTTTACCCTGGTATACACTTAGATTGGTGATGGGGTCAGTGAATTCTTTTTTGAGGTCTTTCTCCCTGGAACGGATATATTTTTTCCTGGTTTCTTTATTTGTGGTTGCGGATAGTTTATTGTTTATGTCATTCATTACACCACCAGCTCTTCTGGCAAATGGGTAGGTTACATATACAGCATTGCGTAATCTATTATAAGCCCTGTACTTTGCTCTTTGTGCATCTGTAAGTTGGGTATAGATTGTCATTGGTTCCAACCATTTGGATGAAATAACTTCACCCTCATATAATTCACCTGTCACCGTCAATGTATCATTGGGGGCAGTCTGCGCTAATGTTTGCGCAGCACAAAATAATATTGCTATGGTGAAACAGGTTCTCGGTTGCATATCTTAAACTGATATACGTAAAGTTAACCAGCAAGATCATTTATAAGAAAAACAATGATGAATTTTTTAGTGGAACTATGTTAAAATATTATCAGGCATTGGCCAATAAAAACATATAAACTAAACCTGCTATGGCCAAAAGGAGAATAATGATCTTTTGTTTCCTGCTGAAACTGCCACGGTGCAGCATACTGATGAAAATGCCCGTACTCATAAAAATAAGCCCAAGCCACACCAGGTTTATATAAGGGAATATATAAGTTTTTACTGTAACGAAATCGATGAGTTCATCTGATTCCTTTATGCCTAACCTAATCTTATTATCAGGACTGATGCCTGTAAACCGGGTAAACATTTTTTGAGCATAAACAGAATCATCAATGTACCTGGCATCGTCCCCGACTACTTCTATAATTGGCCTGCTGCTATACCTGGCGCCTTCCTTACTGATCACTGTTAAATCTGCAAGTAAAGCTTTTGTATCAGGTCCGGATGTGAATTTGTCTGTGTTGGGATTGTTCACAATAGAATTCAATATAATTAACCCATTACTATAAAAAGTAGTGTCACCGGGGTTTAATTCTTTTACCTGGAAAGTACTCGTGTCTTCAGGTACATTTTTAGTGTTTAAGGCATAACTGATATACGTGAACACATCGCGGTTTAGGTAAGATTTAGTGTCAGGATTGCTGCTCATGTTATTGTCCTTCATCATGTACACATCCGGCTGTATCCTGAAAGTTTCTATAACATCTCCGGTCTCAGCATCTTTTCTTTCGAAGAGCATTTTATAAAATTTCCTGCCGGTCTCTGTGCCGCTGGAATCTCTGTAATAAGTAACCAGGTAGGGCCCCATAGGCGTAGGCACTTCTTTGATAAGGGTCAGGTTTTCCCTTGGGTCATCCTGCTGTTTGGTCATAGGATCTATAGAAGCAGGAAGTGTAATGCCATTGACCATACTGCTACTGATGGTTACTTTATTACTACTGCTGATGAGCATGCCCAGTATCATGAGGGCAAAACCAAAATGTGCTACAGAACCACCTGCCTTTAGCACCACAGACTTTGCTGCTTTTACAAAATAAAATGCATTGGCTACAATGGCGAAAATAGCCGCAAAACCCGCCATATATATTGCTATAAGAAAACCTATACCATGTTTGTCAAAACTATAAGGATAAATAAATCCAAGCAGAACAGTTATAGTTATACTTATGAGTAAAGGCCAGAACATTGCTTTAGCAAATTTTCCTTTGGCTGTTTGTTTGTAACTAAAGTACTGGCCTATTGCGGTGAGAATTCCGATAATGAAAGCTACCAGCACCATCACTTTGTTGTAGGAAAATTCAACATCAGCCGGTGGGGCTATGAGCGTTCCGAATACTTTATTGTATACCGGAACAGAAGTTTTGGCAATGATGAAAATAGCCGACAGGAAAAACACCAGTGATCCCATGAACATCCAGAATTCACGGCTATTGATCTCTTCTTCTTTATGTATTACAGGAAGTTTCTTATAGTTTTTAAACAATAAGATGAGCGCAGGTAAAATAAATGACAGCACAAAAATGCCGATCATTATATTGATGGCTTTGCCAGCCTCGGTAAAAGAATGCACAGAAGTTTCTCCCAGTATACCGGTACGGGTAAGAAAAGTAGAATAAAGCACAAACCCAAAAGACAGGAACATAAACAGGTAACTTGCCCGCAGCGATTGGCCTGTGGCTTTATACACAACCATGGTGTGAATACCAGCAATCAGAATCAACCAGGGCACAAGTGAGGCATTTTCCACCGGATCCCAGGCCCAATAACCCCCAAAACTCAGCGATTCGTAAGCCCATTTTCCACCCATCATAATACCTGTACCAAAAATGGCAGCACAAAACAAAGCCCAGGGTAGCGCAGGTTTTATCCACTCTCCCCATTTTTTTTGCTGTAGTCCGGCATAGGCATAGCTGAAAGGAACTATAGTGAGTGCAAAACCCAGGAACAAGATCGGGGGATGAATCACCATCCAGTAATTCCTGAGCAAAATATTTAAACCAATACCATCACTGATCAGGCTTAAGTAGTTTGGATTAGAAAAGATGGGGGCATTAATTTCGTTTCTTGTCAGGGTAAATGGACTGCTGCCAAGATGGGCATCAAACACATAAATGCCGATCAGCATAAAACTTAAAAAGAATTGCGCAAGTGATATCACTGACATTACTGGCGCTTCCCAGCCAAGGCTAAATGAAGACTTTCTTTTCCAGATAAAAACACATCCTATCACTGTATGCCATAGCGCCCAGAGTAAAAAACTTCCTTCCTGTCCTTCCCAGATGCAGGCAAGCAGGTATTTAAATTCCAGCTCTTTGGAGGCATGCTTATAAGCATACATATACTCAAACCAATGCTGGCTGATGATAAAAAATATAGCGGTAAAAACGAGTAACAGGCTGATGCCCTGCACAATAAAAAGCTGCCTTCCCAGTTTCAGCCAGCGGGAAGAATCCTGGGACTCCGGCTGACGGGATGCCAGGAAATAAGAGATAGTAGATAAAAGAGAAGCTACAAAAGCTATGATAACAAATAAATGTCCGATCCTGCCAATCCACAAATGTTCCCCTACAAAATTCATATCAGGTTTTAAAAATAAAATCACCCCTGCGGGTAGATCAAGTTAGTTGATGGTTACGCTGGTAAGCTCTGTCGTTTCTTTTTCCAGTTGTTGCTTGTCGTCTTTGTATTTACTCGGGCATTTCAGCAATATGTCTTTGCATTCAAAATGATCAGCCTGCATTTTTCCTGTCATTACTATACGCTCACTTTTTCTCAGGTCGCCGGGTAATGCATTTCTGTAAATAACTTTTGTGTTGCCCCCAAGACTATCTACAGCATAGAAACTCAGGTAATTTGGATCTTTTACAGGATCATAATCCACAGGTTTTGTTTTGTCCAGTTTGGCTATTAAATGCACAAACTTTCCCTGCTTTTCCCTGGCAGACTGAATAGTGTCATAAGTAGAAAAATCTGCAGAAAAAGAAATGAGTGCTACGATCATAGCTGCTATTCCTACCAATAATATAATATGCGTTTTTTTCATTCGTACAGTTAAATGCTTTTGCCTATGATACTTACTACCTGAAACAAATTAAAACCTAGTAGGTTTTCAAAAGAAGAGAGAACAGGTAAAACCAACAACCGGCAGGAAATAAATAAGGCCGGATTTTTTGCAGCGCAAAGATACTTTAAAAACATGCGGTTACCATGCTAAATTTCTCTGTTTGTTTTTTAACGTGTGCAATCACTATAAACTGCTACAAAAGGTATATTTGCACAAATTAAAGAGTGTTTAGCAGATGGCTGATTTAAAAGATTTCGATCCCAATTCCGTAGGAAATATCCATAACAATATATTTGGTTTACCTTTTTCTGAAGAAGAATCCCGGTTGGTAATACTACCAATACCGTGGGAAGTAACAGTAAGTTACAATGCAGGTACAGCAAGGGCTCCGGACCATGTATTTACAGCCAGCCTGCAGGTGGATCTCTATGATCCTGAGATTCAGGATACCTGGAAGCAGGGTATTTTTATGCGGCCGACGGATAAAAAAGTATTGACCAAAAGTGATTACCTGCGGAAAGAGGCAGAATTATATATTAATTATATATCGCAGGGCGAGGAAGTTGCCGACAATAAATTCATGCGGAAATCCCAGAAAGAAATTAATGAGGGGTCGCTTTTTTTGAATCAATGGGTATATGAGCAAACCAGTGATCTGCTCAATGCCGGCAAGTTGGTAGGTTTACTCGGTGGAGACCATAGTACGCCGTTTGGTTATTTTAAAGCAATAGCAGAAAAATTTCCTGAATATGGCATATTGCAGATAGATGCACATTGCGACCTGAGAAAAGCTTACGAAGGATTCAATTATTCACATGCTTCCATCATGTACAATGCACTGGAAGAAATTCCGCAAATAAAAAAACTGGTGCAGGTTGGCATCAGGGATTATTGCGATGAAGAACTGGCGTATGTAGAAAACAGCAATGGCAGGGTCAAGTGTTTTTTTGACCGTGATATAAAAGCCGCAGCTTACGAAGGAAAATTATGGTATACAGTTGTAGATGAGATCGTGGCCGAACTTCCGCAAAATGTATTCATCAGTTTTGATGTGGACGGACTTGATCCAAAACTTTGCCCAAACACCGGAACACCGGTGCAGGGTGGTTTTGAAACAGAGCAGATATTTTATTTGTTTAAAAAACTAAGGGCTGCGGGAAAAAGGATTATAGGTTTCGATCTGAATGAAGTAGGTGTGAGCAGCGATGAGTGGGATGAAAATGTGGGAGCAAGAATACTGTATCGACTGTGTAATTTATTGATCGCAAGTAATCCTGTAACATGAGTGAATACAGAATAACCTTGCCCGGTACTAAGGCAAAAGCTTATAACCGGATTTCCCTGATCATTCTCGTGGTTAATATGCTGGCTTTTGGTTTAGTATTCTTTAAACCAGGAATTCTTGCCGGGTACATAGCAGCAGTAGTAATGATGTTTATCCTTTCTCTTACCTTATTTAGTTACATAGGAAAAAATATAAAGCTTCAGAATAAATTCACCATTGTTTCAATAGGATTATCAGCCATAGCCTGGATCATACTTGGTGATTATTTACTTGCTGTACTAATGGCAGCAATGGCCGTAGTTTCTTATTATACATTACAGGATCCGATCCTGATTTTTTCTGATGATGGCATTGCGTATCCATCTTTCCCAAAAAGATTTTATACCTGGCCACAGGTAAAAGCAGCTATGATCAAAGAAGATGTACTCACGCTTGATTTGCAGAGCAATCAATTGTTACAATTTACACTGCCTGCAGAAACCATCGCAGCGATGAACGTACATGAGTTCAATTCTTTTTGCAGAAATAAGCAACAGAAAAGCTGATCATTAATAGCATACATTCTAAAAACATGGTTCATGATTATCAGCCTCAGAGAAGCGGGGTTATGGTGCGTATATTTCTCATGAAATTCAGGAAGCCCCGGCTGGCGGCACTTATCCATTTAATGTGATGATTGATAGTTAGATAAACCGGCATTTAATCACCAGGTATTTTCCTGAAGAAAAATTCTAATACCTTTAATCTGATCGCCGGATTTTCCATCACATACTCAATTCGATATTATGAACAAGGCATTTTTTGCACTATTACTCATTTGTACAATTGCTGTTTCCTGCAAAGCAAAATCTTCCTCCCAGCAAAGCCAGGCAACAAACTCCGAACAAACAGAGCAGGACCTTGCCCACAGGATTGCGAAAGCTTATGGAATAGAAAATTTTGATAACGTAAACTCCCTGGCATTTACTTTTAACCTTGAAAGAGATACTCTAAAAGTGGCCCGTAACTGGGTATGGAATGTAAAAGAAAATACAGTTACCCTAAACAGTCCTGCGCAGAACATCACGTACAGGCGGGATACAATTCAGTCAGAAGCAATGAAAGCTATTGACAGAAAATTTATTAATGACCAGTATTGGTTGCTGTTTCCTTATCACCTGGTTTGGGATTCATCTGCAATCATTACAGAAAAGGAAAACGCAACTATGCCATTGGCAAAAACGCCGGCTAAAATGCTGACCATACAATACCAGGGAACAGCAGGCTACTCACCCGGTGATGCTTATGATCTGTACGTGGACAACAACAACATGATCAAAGAATGGACATACAGAAAGGGTGGGGTAGCAGAAACTTCCCTGGCTACTACCTGGGAAGAAAATATTGAAATCAGCGGCCTTACACTGGCCATGAACCACAAAAATCCTGAAAGTAAATTCAGGATATATTTTACGGGGGTGAAGGTGGAGTGATTTTTTAATTTTTATTTACTTATTCGATATAAATTAGTATGGAAAATTAACCCAAACTATCAGTATTTTTTATGCAGCGTTCGGAATGGATGTCAGTAGTTTTTTTGTCAATAAAATGAGGCGAGTTTAGTGAAAATTGATTTCCACCCTCCTTTTCCTTCACTTTTACCCAGTCTTACAATTATCAAATCTTTAGATGGATTAACATAAACATACTGACCCAAAATGCCATGTGCCATAAAATCTACACCTGGATTAGGCAACCACCATTGATACTGATAAAAATTTGCACTACCGTCAGCTGTATCCAGTTTGGTAGATTCCTCCACCCACTTTTTTGACACAACCTGTTTCCCATTCCATTCGCCGCCATTTTTATACAGTCTTCCAATTTTAGCAAAATCTCTTGCTCTTGCATTCAAACAGCAAAACGTTTTTTCTAAACCATTCTTTTTTTTATCGATACTCCAGGAAGCTTCAAACTCCATTTCTAGTGGTTTCCATAATTTATTTTCCAAATATTGAGTAATTGTCTTTCCTTTTAAGGAACGTTCCAATATCAATCCCAATAATTGTGTATTCCCACTCACATAATCAAATGCTTTGCCCGGTTCATTTCTTAACTTAAATTTTCCGATTTGTTTTCTCAGATTGCGACCATAATAAATGGAGGCTGCCTCACCAAAGGGGTTAAAATAACTTTCGTTAAATTTCAAACCTGAGGTCATTTGTAGAAGATTTTTAATTGTAACTTTTTCAAAACCACGTTTTTTCAGTTCTGGAATATAATTAGTAATTGGTTCTTCAACTGACTTAATTAAACCCTCGTCAATAGCGCAACCTATCAAAATGGACAAAACTGATTTAGCCATAGAAAAAGAGGGAACTATACTTTCTTTTTGATATCCTTTGAAATATTTTTCGTATTGAATTGTATCATTTTTAATTACAATAAACGCTACAGTCTTGTGGTCTTCCAGGTATTGATCAAAGGGTTTATCATTGATCTTCATTTTTTTAAAAGAATCATTTTTATCGGTTGAGAGAAAATTAAACTGAACTGAATCATTTTGCACGCCACGTGATTGGAACTTTTTATAGTCATTAATGTCTGCAAAATTGTAAATTACAAAACGTCCGACCTTACAAGAAGATATTAGTAGTGAGATAAATAGTAATCCTGTCGGAACTGTTTGTTTTAAGATATTCATAAAAATTTATTGGTGAAATTAGATGATATACGTTTAGTCATTTGTTCATTAAAAGGACTACCAACTTTAGTTTTTTTTGTATTAAGCATCCTTTCATAAAGAACATATCTGCATCGTTAAATGAAATAAACGCCTATACTTTTTACAAATATAAAATTACCAGTATAGAATTCAAGAAGTGACTTTGGAGTATCTATTCACGTTTATCGTTTGAGCTAGTGACTGAGCGGTAATTGTTTTTTACAATTTTTAATTTGATGATAGGGGCACATCAGTCAACCGCAAATGTTCTCTACCCTATATGTTTTTGTATGGTTTCAATAAAATTGCTAACAGTAAATGGTTTTTCCACATAGCCGTCTGCATTTACTTTTTCACATATCTCCCGGATGTCTGCATTGGCAGAAAAAATCAGGACAGGAATATTTTTTGTTGCTTCATTTTCCTTTGCAGTTGCAATGGCTTTTTCCCCGCCAATTAGAGGAATCCATAAGTCCATCAAAATAAGATGAGGCTGTATGGTTTTTATATCATTTAGAATATTGTCACAACGTGATAATGTTTCCACTACAAAACCGAATTTGCTTAAAATATCTTTGCATAAAAGTAAAATATCATCATCATCATCATAAACAAGAATATTCTTTTTCATATCATTAAAAACTATGGTGTAAATACTATTTTTTAAATATTTATATGGGCAAAGTAAAATAAAATATACTTCCTTTCCCTGGTTCTGTCTCCGCCCACATTTTACCTTCGTGCCTTTCTATAATATTATTGGATATGTATAACCCAATTCCCAATCCCTGGAATTGTATGGCATGTTCCTGCACACGGTAATACCTGTCGAAAATATTATCTAAATGCTGGCTGAACATACCAATACCAAAATCCTGAACTGATACCTGGATGTTACTTTCCTGTTCTTCTATTTTTACTACCACCCTGTCTGCATCGGGAGAATATTTTACAGCGTTGCTCAATAAATTGATAAACACCTGTTGCAGCCTGCCCCTATCACCCCTCATTTGTATAGAAGGGTTACCAGTTTTTTGTATGCGGTGATTTTTTGCATTATGCTGAAAGTTTTCAATTGTTTCCTCCAGCATTTTATCAAAATCGAAAGTGGTGATCGTATAATCCAGTTGCCCATTTTGTATTTTACTGGCATCTAATAATTCTGTAACCAGGTCGTGCAGGCGCTCTACGGCTTCATTGGCTTTGCTGGCGTATAAAGCAGTTTGATGTTCTTCACTTAATGAAAGCAGCAATAGTTCAATATACCCTTTAGCAGTGGTAAGCGGCGTTTTCATCTCGTGGCTGGCAATGCTGATAAATTCATCTTTTTGCTGCTCTTTTACTTTTTGTTCATTAATGTTTGTGAATGCCCCAATCCATTTTACTATTTTGTCATCAGCATTTCTTAATGGTACACCTTCTACCTTATGCCAGCAATAGTCACCTTTTTTGTTCTTTAATCTTGTTACTGCATTGTACCTTGTACCCGTCGTCAAACTTGTTGTCCAGGCATGGGTCATGGCTTCCATATCCTCCGGGTGAACTATCAATTGCCAATTGCCAGTTTCATATGGATTTAACCCGGAATATTCTACCCATTTTTCAGAAGTATAAATTGGGTCACCTTTTTCATCTGTTATCCATACAAGGTGAGGTAATGCTTCTACCAGGCCCCTGAATTTTTCTTCGCTTTCTTCTATTTTCTTTTTTGCTACCACTTGTTCGGTTACTTCAGTGGCCAAAACGGTGATGCCTGTTATTGTATCGTCCGCTTCGGTATAGGGCTGAAAAACAAAATTGTAATACAGCTCCAGGGCAATACCATCCTGTATATTTATTATTTTTTCTTCGTAGCCATAATAGGGTACACCTGTGGTATAAACCTTTTGCAGCGTTTCTAAAATTCCCTGGTCATTCATTTCAGGCATTACTTCTATTACAGGCTTCCCAATGATATCGTCCCCTTTTCTCCAGGTGTCTATCATTGATTCATTTGCAAAAGAAACGACCATTTCCCGGCCCTTTAAAATGGCAATGGCAAGGATAGATTGCGTAAGGATATTGCTTAAACGCTTTTCGCTTGCTTCAATTTGTTTGCGGGCTTCTACCTGTTGTGTAACTTCCACGCCATGAGACAGTAATCTTTCTATGTTTCCTTTTTCGTCCTTCATGGGCTGCATTACTGAATTATAATACCTCAAAACCATGTTGCCCGTTCTTTCATCTTTTAATTCAAGAGGAAATTCATTAGCGATGAATGGCTCCCCTGTGGAATAAACATTATTAAGAATTTCTATTATCCCCTGTTCTTCTATTTCAGGAAAAAGCTCCTGCACCGTTTTGCCGATGGTTATTTTCCTGTCCACCAATTTTTCGTATTCAGCATTTGCAAATTCATAAATAAAAGTATCTCCTTTTAATATGGCAATGCCGGCCGGTGCATGCATAAATGAATTGTAAAGCACCTGTCGCTCACGGGTTGAACGGGCTTCACTTTCCTGCAGCTGCTTATTTAATGTGGAGTCAGTAACATCTTCTATAGCCAGCAGAATTAATTGCTCTATATTTTTTTCACTAACAATCTCCCTTGCATTCAATAGAATGGTTCTTTCCTCAACTATAATTTTAAAATCTTCGATTCTACTATTTTGAGGAAGAATGTTTTCCAGTTGTTTACGTAGTTTGTTATTATTCCACCGGTGATTTTGGATGTCATAAAAAAAACTGCCTTCGGTTTCCTTTTCAGTAAGCTTAAATTTTTTATAGAAAGATAGATTGGCAGATTTTATGCGGAGATTTTTATCTAATACAAGAAGTGGTTCCCGGATGGTACTTACGATGACATCGGAATAATAACGGGCAGCGTTAAACTGTTCCTGCTTTTCATTCAATTCCTGGTTTAAACTTACAAGTTCTTCATTGCTTGATTGCAGCTCTTGTTTGGATGTTTGTAATTCTTCATTCAGGGTTTCCATCTCTTCATTGCTGCTCAGCAGTTCTTCATTGGCACTTTGCAACTCTTCATTGGCGGTTTCCATCTCTTCTGTTATGGAATGCATGTCTTCCCGGGTATGTGCCAGTTCTTTTTCTAACTGTTCAATGCGTTTTACTCCATCATTACTTATAAAGGATGTTTCGCCAGCCTTCTCCAAAGGGGAGGGAATGGGAGGTAAATAATTTTTTGTAAATAATATTAAATAGTATGGCTCTATTGTATCAGAGAGCGGAATAACTTCAATGTTAACCAAAAATTTCGGAGCTGTAGTCCCTTCCTCGGGGAATGAGAGCGCCATTATATTTTCTTTGATAATTGTTTCCTTGCTGGTTTTTACTTTGTGTATAGCATTTCGCAATTCGAATGCTAAACTTCCGCTTGTCATTTTTAAAAGGTTAAGCGAGGGTTTGCCCGGAGAGTGTTTTAAAAAAGGGTCTATGTTTCCATGAATGTGCTCAATGTCCATTTCATCGTTAACAATGACAGCTGCGGGAGATTTTGAAATGAGTATGGCATTAGCGCTGCTGCGAAAATCGGTTTGCGTAATTCCCTTTTTAGCCGCTGTGTTTTGTGTGGTTAATGTTTGTTCCCTGCGCCCGGTGGCCACCTGCATAAAGCTGCCTGCACCGGTCTTGCGTG
>JBBQYS010000054.1:0-20129 GCA_038208485.1 Chitinophagales bacterium | reverse complement strand
TTTCATTTAATTGATTCCGATATTTTAAAACTTGAAAATATTTTCAGGCATCAGTATGGTTTTGATAAAATTGGAATGACAAAAGTTCAAGTAGCAAAAGAAAAGATTGTCAATAAAGATCCATTTTGTGAGGTGCTAACTAATAACGCTTCCATAGTAGATATGCTGATTAATGAAAGTACTCTACTTGATGGTTATGATTTGAACATCGTGGTTGTTGGCATTACCATGATAGAAAAATATATTTTGGAACATCTAATAAAAACCAGCTGTACCAAACCTTTGTTAATAATATGGGTAGAAGCATTTTTGGCAAGTGGACAAATGATGTATATAAAGCCCGATGATTTATCGAAGGCAATTGAAATTATTAAGAATTTCCCATTTAATGTTTTAAAGAAAAGTAATGAATCCGAGGTTTACTTCAAAGAAGGAAGCTGTCAGACAGGTTTTTTTCCTTATTCGGAAGCTAATTTGACATTATTTTTGAGTGCGATATACCCATATTTTTTTCAACTTATTCAAAGAAATGGAATTGAATCATCATCTAAAGTGTATACTTGGATTGGCGATAAGGAATTTATTGTGGAAAAAGGGTTTGAACTTTCTGATTTTGGCATTTCCAATAATTCATTCGACACTATTGAAAAAGACATATGATGGTAATAGAATTGGGAGAGATGCTTTTAAGAATTGATCAGAAAGTCTTTGATAAGGTTAAAACTTTTATTCAAGATGATGAATACAAACCTGAAGCAGGTGGTATATTATTGGGTTATTATATTGATGATTATTCCTTCTATATTACTGACTTCTCAACGCCTTCAGAAAATGATAAAAGCTCTAGATTTAATTTTTTACGTTCCTTTATTAATGCGCAAAAGCTCATTGAGCGTTACTTTAAAAGCAGCAAAGGCAAGAAAATATACCTAGGCGAATGGCATACACACCCCGAAAAACTACCAACTCCTTCGAATACGGATTTAAATTCTTTTAAAGAACAATTAAAGAAAAATGTATTGAATTCAAAATTTATATTTATGATTATTATCGGAACTGAGGTTATATACGCCGGGGCATATTATAAAGATGGTTTAATAAATCAGAAACTAATACCATTTATAAAATAATGGTGTGATTCTTTGAATATTAATTAATTGAAATGAAATTTAGTGAAGCCAAATTGGAAGAAACTTTTACCGAATTATTATCAACCGAAGGTTTCCCTCATTTCCTTGGAAATACCCTCGTGCGTGCAAATGATGAAGTACTCATAGAAACTGATCTTGAAACTTTTTTACTTAAGCAATATGAAGAAGAGGGTTTAAAAGTAACGGAGGCAAAGTCTATTATACTTCAACTCAAATCCCTACCCTCCTCTGACCTATACGAGAGCAATAAAACATTTATCAGAATGCTTTCTGATGGTTTTATTCTTAAAAGAGAAGACCGGAGTTTAAAAGATATTTATATACAACTGATAGACTACACCGGGTTATCTGTAGAAAGAAAACCAAGTGAAGAAGACCTTTTTAAAGTCTATGCCGAAGAAGATGAGGAATATAATGTAGATAGCAACATTTACAAATTCGTTACTCAGCTGGAAGTTACCGGTACTGAAAAAAGAATACCCGACGGAATAATTTATATCAATGGGTTACCCCTTGTAGTATTAGAATTTAAATCAGCAATAAAAGAAGACTGCACCATCCATGAGGCTTATGTACAAATAACAACAAGATACCAGAGAGACATACCTGAACTGTTTAAATACAATGCTTTTTGCGTGATAAGTGATGGGGTAAATAATAAAGCAGGTTCCTTCTTTGCACCGTATGAGTTTTACTATGCCTGGCGCAGGGTTGCCGGCCTGGCAAAGGAAGTAGATGGCATAAGCAGCATGTACACACTTGTAGAAGGCATGTTTAATCATAAACGCTTGCGGGACATCCTACGCAACTTCATTTATATACCAGACAGCAGCAAAAAGAATGAAAAAATTGTTTGCAGGTATCCACAATATTATGCTGCAAGAGCATTGTTTGAAAGCATTAAAAAAGCACAGAAGCCAGGAGGAAATGGCAAGGGCGGCACTTATTTTGGCGCTACAGGTTGTGGTAAAAGCTACACCATGCTTTTCCTCACGAGGTTACTCATGAAGAGCGAGCATTTTGAAAGTCCCACCATCATATTAATCACCGACCGTACAGATTTAGATGACCAGCTTTCCGGACAATTTACCAATGCAAAGCATTTTATTGGTGATAGCACCATTATGAGCGTGGAAAGCAGGAAGGAACTCAGGGAGCTTTTGCGGGGAAGAGAAAGCGGAGGTGTCTTCCTTACCACCATACATAAATTTACTGAAGACACAGAGTTGCTTACAAACAGAACTAATGTGATTTGCATAAGTGATGAAGCACACCGCAGCCAGCTAAACCTGGACCAGAAGATTAAAATTACCGATACCAGGGTTACCAAAACATTTGGCTTTGCTAAATACTTACACGATTCACTGCCTAATGCAACTTTTGTAGGTTTTACCGGAACCCCCATAGATGCTACACTTGATGTATTCGGACAAGTGGTAGATGCCTACACGATGACAGAATCCGTGAAAGATGAGATTACAGTAAGGATTGTTTATGAAGGCCGGGCAGCAAGGGTTGTTCTCAATAATAGTGAACTGGAAAAAATAGAAGCCTACTACGAAGAAGCGGCAACTGCAGGTGCAAATGAATACCAGGTAGAGAAAAGCAAGGAAGAGTCTGTGAGAATGAATGCTATTCTTGGAGATCCGAAAAGATTAAAATTGCTGGCGGCAGATTTCGTGAAGCATTATGAAAACAGGGCTATGGAAGGCGCAACTGTGAAAGCGAAAGCCATGTTTGTATGCAGTAGCAGGGAGATAGCTTATGAATTGTATAAAAATATTATTGCCTTAAAACCGGAATGGAACGAAGTAAGAGCTGCTGAAGAAGGCGCCGAACTTTCAGATAAAGACCTGCGGGAATTGAAACCAATTGAACGTATCAAAATGATCATGACCCGTGGGAAAGACGACCCTAAAGAATTATGGGATTTACTGGGTACTTCAGATTATCGCAAAGAACTGGACAGGCAATTCAAAAATGAAAAATCCAATTTTAAAATTGCCATGGTAGTGGACATGTGGCTGACTGGTTTTGATGTGCCATTCCTGGATAGTATTTACATAGACAAACCAATACAGCAGCACAACTTAATCCAAACCATTTCGAGGGTAAACAGACGATATAAAGACAAAAACAAGGGCCTGGTAATAGATTATATTGGTATTAAAAAACAAATGAACCAGGCACTTGCCAAATACAATAAAGGTGATGAAGATAATTTTGAAGACATTTCTGAATCCTTAGTTATTGTAAGGAATCATTTAGACCTCTTATCTAAACTGTTTCACACATTTGATAGTTCAAAATATTTTACTGGTACTGCAATTCAACAACTGAACACCCTGAATTTAGCCGCCGAATTTGCCCAGCAAACAAAGGAATTTGAAACAAGGTTTATGGGATTGGTGAAAAGGCTGAAAGCTGCGTATGATATCTGTACCGGAAGTGAGGCATTGATACAAGCCGAAAGAGATTTGACTCACTTCTACTTTGCAGTTCGTTCCATTGTATTTAAACTTACAAAGGGAACTGCGCCAGATACAGCCCAGATGAATGCCCGTGTGAGAGATATGATCAAAGATGCACTGGAAAGTGATGGTGTAGAAGAACTTTTCAAATTAGGAGAAGAAGGGGAAACAGAACAAGACCTTTTTAATGAAGATTATCTTGCTAAGCTGGATAAAATAAAACTGCCAAATACGAAGATCAAATTGCTACAACAGCTACTTGCAAAAATGATTGGCGAAATAAAAAAAGTCAATAAAGTAAAGGGTGTTGATTTTACAAAAAAGATGCAGGCCCTGGTAGAAAAATACAATGAAAGAGACGAAAACGATATTCTAAGGAGTGAAGTATATGAGGAAATGGCCGAAGCATTAACCAATATGATCTGGGACGTACACAAAGAATTTTCTGCCGGTGAAGCATTGGGTATTGATTTTGAAGAGAAAGCATTTTATGATATCCTGAAAGAGCTTTGTTACAAATATGATTTCAAATACCCTGAGCCAAAACTCATTGAATTAGCAAAAGCCGTAAAATGCCTGGTGAATACCCAGGCCAGGTTCCCGGATTGGAACAAAAGAGATGATATAAAATCAGCGCTCAAAGTCGGCCTGATACTTTTGCTTGATGACTTTGGTTACCCGCCTGTAGAAAGGGATGAGGTGTATGTTGAGATATTTGAGCAGGCGGAGAATTTTAAGAAAAATCAGAAATAGGAGTAGTCTTTTGCATATTTGAAAAATTAAAAAAATTTATGATTATACCTACAAAACAAAACATTACTGATTTCTACAAGCAATATTATTTAACTGATAGCAATAGTTTTCAATTAATGTATAAAGCAATAGCACAACTTGTAAATGCATTCCCATCACATAAAAAAATTGATCATATTCTTCCGAAAGCTATAGTAATTAATCAACTTTACAGTACTAATATAATGGCTATTAGTAGAATGGCAAACCACATAATTAGTACTAATTTAAGTTCAAAGCTTAAATGAGGAGATCCAACTTCTTTGTGTCTTCACGTCTTCGTGGTTCAATATTAATTTGCCGCAGGCAATAAATCTGTGCATCTCCATGCCTCCCTGTCTTCGTGGTTTAAAACTCATTTGCCGCTGGCAATAATTCCGTGATTCTTTGTGTCTCCGTGTCTTCGTGGTTCAAAACTCAATTGCCGCAGTCAAGAACTCATGTCCAAAACCTCAATTCCCTTATCTTTAAAAAAAAGCAGACTCACCCATGCCCCAGGCCAAAAACAAAAAATGGCAACAAAACCTCCATGAGGTTATTTACGGAACAAAAACCCCTGCAGGCAAAACCTTTGATGTGGCATTGCTGATCCTGATTTTGGCCAGTATTATTATAGTCATGCTGGACAGTCTGCCCGATTTGCATAGCCAATATGGCGAGCTTTTTTATGCCCTGGAGTGGATCTTCACCATCCTTTTTACCTTAGAATATATTCTTCGTATTATCTGCATACAAAAGCCCTGGAGTTATGTATTCAGCGTGTTGGGCGTTATTGATCTACTGGCCACAATCCCGCTCTACCTGAGTTTAATTTCTGTGGGAGCACAATCGCTACTGGTGCTTCGGGTCTTAAGGCTTCTGCGGGTGTTTAGGATATTTAAACTCACGCATTTCCTGTCGGAGATGCAGTTCCTCAGTGTGGCCATAAAAGGCAGCCTGAGGAAGATCAGTATTTTCATCATGGCGGTGGTTTCCCTCGTCATCATCCTTGGCTCTATCATGTACCTGGTAGAGAACGGGCAGAATGGTTTTGTCAGCATACCGGATAGTATTTACTGGGCTATTGTTACCATTACTACGGTGGGTTATGGAGATATTTCTCCGGTGACCCCGCTGGGAAAATTTGTTGCCAGTGTGATCATGCTGATGGGTTATGGAATCATTGCAGTTCCTACCGGAATTGTAACGACAGAGATGGCACTGGCAGCAAGGAATAAAAAAGAGAGAACGGATGCCTGCCCGGCTTGTGGGAAAGAGGGTCATGATGAAGATGCGAGGAATTGTAAGTACTGTGGGGAGAAGATAGAGACGAAAGACCTTTAGACTATAGACCGGGAGATGGGGCAAGGGTACTTAGTACTGAGTACTTAATACTTAGACAGGAGGCTATTTAATTAAAAGTGAAAAACTAAAATCGAAGATTCCGCAAGGCGGGAGTTCTTCTATTTGAAATTTTCATCTTGATTGAAACCAGCGCCAGTGTAGCTATTAACTTTATGTTCTTTGCTAATGAACAAGATGATAGACATCAGACATTTCGACTAAAGACATGTCATTGCCGCCTTTGTCGGATTTTCTCTCCGTGGTTCTCTGTGAAACCTCTGTGGTTCTCTGTGTAATAATCTCTTGCAACTAAAGCACTAAAGCACAAAGAAAAATTCGTGAAGATTCGTGCAATTCGTGGCCAACAATTTCTGCCGCAGGCGGAATTAATTTGTGGCTTCGTAACCAGTACATTTTCAACTCTGGAAACAATAAATTTAAACATTACACGGAGAAAGACCCGAGAAGCACGGAAAACCACGGAGCCATGGTAAAAGACGATAGACTTCAGATCTTTAGACCAGAGACGCTTTACTCCAGCCTCGTTTGACTTTCCTTCCGTGGTTCTCCGTGACAAACTCCGTGGTTCTCTGTGTAACTATCTCTGCCACGATCTCTTGCCCCTTCAAACAACAACGCTAAACAATTCTAAACGATTCTCAACAACACTAAACAAAACCCTCAAAACCCTTCCAACCCTTCAAACAACAACGCTAAACATTTCTCAACAATTCTCAACAACACTAAACAAAACCCTCCAACCCTTCCAACCTCTTCCAACCCTTTTTCTCCGTAAATTACAGCACACAAAACCCCCTCTTCATGATCTCCCTGCAGCATGTATCAAAAAAATTTGGCGAGCGGCAGGCAGTGGATAATATTTCTTTTGATATCAAAGATGGAGAAACAGTTGCCCTGCTCGGCACGAGCGGTTGTGGCAAGACCACTACCCTGCGCATGATTAACCGGCTCACAGAAGCGGATAGTGGAAGCATAATAGTGAATGGACAAAGCAATAAGGAGCTTCCTCTTGAAGAATTACGCCGGGGCATTGGTTATGTCTTGCAGCATAACGGTTTGTTCCCACATTATACCATTGAAGAAAATATTGCAATCGTACCGGGGCTGTTCAAATGGCAGGCACACAAGATCAAAAAACGTATTACTGAGTTACTTGCGCAACTGCATTTACCCGAAAATATTTTAGCCCAATACCCGGCTGCACTTAGTGGTGGTCAGCAGCAGCGTGTGGGTCTTGCCAGGGCTCTGGCGGCAGACCCTCCTATCCTGCTGATGGATGAACCTTTTGGTGCGTTGGATGCTGTGACGAGGGCGGAGATCACAAAAGATTTTCGCCGGTTGGATATTCTGCAATCAAAAACAATTTTATTGGTGACGCATGACATACAGGAAGCCTTTGCACTGGCAGACAGGATCATACTAATGCATGAAGGAAAAATAATGCAGCAGGGAACAGCAGCAACCTTGTTATTTTCGCCGGCTAATAATTTTGTAAAAGATTTTTTTGCGCAAAACAGGTTACAGTCGGAACTAAGTGCGGTAACAGTAGCAGATGCTGCAGGTTTTTTTGCTGAAGGAAATAATGGAAACGGCCAATTGGTAAACGTGGATCATGCGCAAAGTTTATGGGAGCTGTTGGAGCAACAAAACGGTAATAATAAAGCAAACGAAATAAACGCAGCCTCGGTGTTGCAGGCTTTGGAAAACTGGAAAAAAAATTTTAATGAATGAGAACGGAATAAATTTATGGCAGTTCATGCAGGAGCAGTCTTCCAAAATTTGGGAGCAGTTGCTGGCGCATATAGGGCTGACGTTTATTTCTTTATTTATCGCCATCATCATTGCCGTGCCGCTCGGTATTTTTATAGCCCGGAAGAAAAAGTTTGCCGGTATGGTACTCGGCATTACCGGGGTACTGCAAACCATTCCGAGCATCGCATTGCTGGGTTTCATGATTCCGCTGTTGGGCATTGGACCAAAACCTGCGATAGTTGCTTTATTTCTCTATGCCTTGCTCCCGATTCTGCGCAATACTTATACTGGTATAACAGGAGTGGATGCTGCTGTAAGAGATGCTGCCAATGGAATGGGCCTGAGCAGAATGCAGGTTTTGTTTAAGGTAGAACTGCCTCTCGCTTTTCCCGTGATCATGGCAGGAATAAGAACGGCTACGGTTATAAACGTAGGCGTAGCAACACTTGCAGCCTACATAGCCGCCGGCGGACTGGGTGAATTTATTTTTGGCGGGATAGCCCTGAACAATACGAATATGATTCTTGCCGGTGCTATTCCAGCAGCATTACTTGCGATTGTATTAGATTTTTTATTGGGTCTGCTGCAAAAAATGAAAAGGAGAAAACTGCGGTTTGCTTTTATTTTACTTCCTGTTATTTGCCTGGTACTTTCTTCATTTTATTTACTACCCTCGTTTTACGGAAGCTCTTTACTTGCCGGATTTACGCCGGAATTTATGGGCAGGCAGGATGGTTATTTAGGATTAAAAAATGTTTACAATCTGAACATGCGCAATGTGGTGATCAGCGATGCGGTAATGTATAAAGCAGCTTTTGAAAAAAAACTGGATGTCATCAGCGGGTATAGTACTGATGGGAGGTTGAAAGCTTTTGACCTGGTAACGCTGGAAGATGACAAGCATATTTTTCCTCCTTATTATGTAGCACCGGTGGTGAGGAATGAAGTGCTGGAGCAACATCCGGAACTGGAATCTATTTTAAACCTACTGTCAGGAAAGATAAATGACAGCACGATGACGGCGCTGAATTATGAAGTAGACTACCTGAAAAAAACTCCTGAGGCTGTGGCAAAAAAATTCCTGCAGGAGCAGCAATTGTACAAAGCGCCACAGAACAGGAATGGAGATGAGATCAGGATTGGCTCAAAAATATTTGGTGAACAATATATACTGGCTGCCATGTATAGCATGCTGATAGAAGGCTATAGCAATTTAAAAGTAAGTGCCAAGACCGGGCTTGGTGGCACGAAGATTTGCTTTGATGCACTCACCAATAATCAAATAGATGTCTACCCGGAATACAGCGGCACTGCGTTGTTGGTAATTTTAAATGCTAATGAAACTGCGGTGAAACAACTGGCCGGGAACAAAGACAGCGTTTATCATTTTGTGCAACAGGAGTTTCAAAAGAAATACAAACTGAGCTGGCTGCAACCCGTTGGGTTTAATAATACTTATGCGCTGATGATGCGGAAAGCGCAGGCAGAGCAATTGGGGATAGTAACCATTAGAGACCTGGTAGAGGCTGTGAAAAATTAATGGAACAACTAGTTTGGTTTATCCAATAAAATGAAGAACTAATCGCTAGCGTTGCTGCCCTCCCAACATAAACTTTATCTTAGCACCCCGGACCAAACATTTTTCACAATGACAACATCAAAAGATCCCCTGCACGGCTTAACCCTGGAAAAAATATTAAGGGAGCTGGTAGATCATTACGGCTGGGAAGAACTTGGGCAGATCATCAGGATCAATTGTTTTATAAAGGATCCCAGCATCAATTCCTCTTTAAAGTTTTTGCGCAAGACAGAATGGGCCAGGAAAAAAGTGGAAAATCTTTTTATCAGTACAAGATTTAGTCAATCTTAATAAATACGCCAGGTCTCCTCGCTATTTAAATTGCAGCCAGTTTGCATTTGTTAAAGATAAGTTCTACTTTGTTGCCCCAAACTTAAACATACTCATATGAAAAAAATTATTTCGATGGCACTCATCAGTGCTGTGATCGTGTCTTCCTGCGAAACTAAAAATGACTCTACAACTGTTGCTGGTACTGACACAACAAGAACTGAAAGTACTACTACCACTACTGCTTCGGCGGAAATGCCAGATTCTGCCACAGCAATGAAAAACTGGATGGAATATGCCACTCCCGGCGATATGCACAAAATGATGGCTTCCTGGGTAGGCACGTGGAATGACTCGGTTACCATGTGGCATACTGCTGACGCTTCGCCCGAGAAATCAATGCTTACTACAGAAACCAAAATGATGCTGGACGGCCGCTACCAGGAAAGTAAAACAACAGGCACCATGATGGGTATGCCATTTACAGGAGTGAGTACACTGGCATATGATAAGGCAAAAAAAGAGTTTATCCATACCTGGATAGACAATATGGGCACGGGATTGATGGTACTGAGGGGAACCTGGGATGAGTCCTCAAAAACGCTCAACCTGAAAGGAACAATGGTAGATCCATCAGCAGGCTCTGCTGAAGAAAAAGATCATCGCCAGGTAATTACGGTGATAGACCCAAACAAACAGAAATTTGAAATGTACGGTTCTGGCCCTGATGGAAAAGAATTTAAAACAATGGAAATAGTATCTACCAGGAAGTAAATAAGCTTCTTTTTTCATACCCCGGTTTTTATAGCAAAAAAAACAGAACAAACCCCAAAACTGGAAAAGTAAAACGGCTGTTGCATGCAGCCGTTTTTTTATAAAAATTTTATCCAGATAAACGTTGTTGAAAAAAATTATAGGTATATGTAGAATATTCGCATTTCCACTGTTACCTACATGCTATATGATTCCAAAAATGTGATAGAGAGGCAGTATATTAATTCGTAAGTTCAAATACCAGATGCAACATTAAATTTGATTCTTTTCTTTTTGTTTGTAAAAAAAAACAAAAATTCACGCCTGCCCTTCTATGCGGAGCTATGAAATAAAAGGCTAGTGATAGCTGTGACGCTGCATTCTTTAATATGCAAATTACCTGGGAACAATTTTTAAAAACCAAAGTCTATTTCCTGAGACAGAGCGTACGCTGTTTGAGTTTTGTGAATAGCTACCTAATCCTATTTTTGTAATGTCGCCCCGCTGGGGCTTGTGAAAAAGTCGCTGATATTTTACTACCAAAATTTCGTCCCTACGGGACTATGCGAACGTTCTACCTAATTGAAAATATAAGATAAGGTATATCATCCAGCCTTAAGGGATCAGCGTGTCGCATAATCGCTTATCAGCTTCTTTTTGTAGTCTCAGAGAGACGGCATTTTTGGTAGGTAATTTTAATATTTTGAGGGTTCAAAGCCCCAGCGGGGCGATATTTTTTTTTTCGCCCCGCTGGGGCTTGTGAAAAAGTCGCTAATATTTTACTACCAAAATTTCGTCCCTACGGGACTATGCGAACGTTCTACCTAATTCAAAAAAATAAGATAAGGTATATCATCCAGCATTGAGGGAACAGCGTGTCGCATAATCGCTTACCAGCTTCTTTTTGTAGTCTCAGAGAGACGGCATTTTGGTAGGTAATTTTAATATCTTGAAGTTTATAGCCCCAGCGGGGCGATATTTTTTTTGTCGCCCCGCTGGGGCTTGTGAAAAATTTGCTGATATTTTACTACCAAAATTTCATCCCTACGGAACTATGCGAACGTTCTAACTAATCCGATTTATTATTAATGGAAAAGGCTTTTGAACCAAACAAAAAAGCAAGTAGAAGTTGGAAAGCGTGAGGGGTAGAAGCGGCTACCCCGGTGAAGGTTTTGAGTGCAGGCTTTGTGCCGGAGTAATAGCGGATAACCCGACCCCGGCGCCAGGCCAGGGAGCGTGGCAGGGGACACGCCATAAATGTTTTTATATTTTTCTTTATTCAGTTTTGTGAATTAAATACTTTGCCTCAAAAATTCGCAGATGAAAACTAATTGGTTTATTTTAGCTAGTAACTACAGTGCTATAAAGGTATGTGAGGGAGAAAATCTTTAGGAGAATAATCCCAACATTTTGGTGGGACAGCAACTCTGTCTCCCGGAAGTAATATTACAATTGGGCAGATCAAATCAGCTAGTTATGGATTTCCAATTATAGGATGTTTATGAAGTATTTTTTAATATCAACACTGACAATTCTTATTTTCGCAAAAAGTCTTATGGGGCAACAGATAACATTTTCAACTACTGGTTTAAACGGTCTTACAATCGGGCAAAAAATAGACAGTATTGCAGTAATGAATTTTGAAAGACTGGATAAGCTGTCAAATAAGGATCAAGTACTAATATCGCCTAATGATGGGTTTCGATATTTTTATATTAAAGAGAAAACTCTGATTTTAAAGAGCAATGATTCAATTAAACATTTATTTTTTGCAATCGATGCCGATGATATTGTTTGTGGTGTTTTTGCCTTTTTACCTTCATTAGGCAAAGATACCTACGAACTTATGAAAGAAACTTTTGGAGAAGTACAACTAACTTCAAATTCATCGATAGATGGAAGTTTTACGAACAGTAAATACTTTTGGAAATTAAATAATATTACGATTCTCTTAACTAGTTACAGCGGCCGTAGATCTACAAAAGTTTCTATCGTTAATTCTATCGGAACGAAAGAGCCATCGGTTGCATTATTCGACAATTAGATAACAACTTAAATTGCATATAATCGTTCATTAGCGACTACTTCCAAATTTGCAAAAGAAGGTTATGATTTATGGCTTCAGATATATCGTTCTCTAAATTGATGGAAAAGGAAAGAAATAGAAGACTTTATAAACTTGAACTTCGTTGGGTCGAGCAAAAGCCTACTCAAACAATACCAGCAATACCCAAACGATTTATGATTTGGGAATTAGAAACAGTGCTTTTTAATAAAATGGATGAAATAGACACTCTGGTTGAACGCTTTAAGAAAAATAAAGACCTTATTTTTAGTAAACATTTAGAAAAAAAATAAAACAGTGACGACAAGTTAAATAAAACAGGGTCAGAAAATTTAATTCTATTAAAAGAATTTTTGGGGGTTCCCGCCGCAGCGGGCGGGCTTTCCGTTACAATCTTTTTGCTCGTTCCTCACAAAAAGGATTTCCACTTCAATCCCTAACCCGTATCATCTATAATAATATTGATCAAAAAAAAATCCAGGTATTCATCAGGCTTTCCATTCAGCCAATTGCTCCGCAAGTTTTCTATCGTTGCTCAGTCGGGCTACTTTATTTTGTCCACCCAGCTTTCCTGCCTGCCGCATATAATTCAGGAATCCGTTTTCTTTTATCCTGGTTAGTTTTAGTTCTTGTAAAATATTTCCTGTGATCAGGTCATCGTAGTACACATTTTTATCCCGCAATGCTTTATCGAGTGCTTTAGTGAATGCCTGCATGTCTTCCGGTTCCTGTTCAAATTCTATGAACCATTCATGGTAACTTTTTCCCGCATCTGCAGAGATCAGAGGAGCTACGGTAAATTCTTTAACTACTGCTTTTGTATTTTCTACAGCCTGCATCAGGGCGGCCTCCACTTCTTCTACGATCACATGTTCTCCAAAGGCAGAGATAAAATGTTTGGTCCTTCCTGTAACCACTAACCTGTATGGTTCTGTACTCAGGAATTTTATGGTATCTCCAAGGTCATAACCCCAAAGACCGGCGTTGCTGTTGATGATCATGGCATATTGTTCACCAACTTTTACATCTTTAAGTTGTAGTCTTTTTGACTTCTCGGAATTGTAATCTTCCAGCGGAATAAATTCGTAAAAGATGCCACTGTTCGTATTGAGCAACATGCCTGGTGCCTGCTGTGTATCCTGGAAGGCGAAGAACCCTTCACTTGCCGGGAATAGTTCTATGATATCTACTTTTCTGCCGATACTCTGTAGGAGTTTTTGTTTGTAAGGTTCGAAGTTTACGCCTCCCTGCACCATCACACTAAAGTTGGGGAATAGTTCTCCGATAGTTTTTCCGGAGCGCTGCTGCAGACTGTCAAAATACATTTGCATCCAGGGTGGAATGCCGCTGATGAGTGTCATATCCTCACTTATTGTTTCATCTACAATGGCATCCAGTTTTGTTTCCCAATCCTCTATGCAATTGGTTTCGTAAGCAGGCAATTGATTTTTCCTCAGGTATCTCGGTACATGATGATTTACAATTCCGCTCAGTCTCCCGGTTGGTATTCCTCCTACTCTTTCCAGTTCCGGAGAACCGCTGAGGAAGATGAGTTTGCCATCTGCAAAAGCGGTATTCCCTGTCTCTGCCATATAACAAAGTAGTGCATTTCTCGCTGTATTTATGTGGTTGGAAATGCTGTCTTTTGTGATAGGAATATATTTGGTCCCACTGGTTGTGCCGCTGGTCTTGGCAAAATAAAGAGGTTGACCTTTCCATAAAACATTGTGCTTCCCTTCTTTTATTTTTTCTATGTATGGCTTTAAAGCTTCGTAATCTCTTATAGGTACATTTTGTTTAAAATCATCAAAGTTTTTTATATCATCAAAGCCGTGTTCCTTGCCAAATTCTGTCTTTGCACCGGACTTAATCAGTTCCTGTAATATTTCTTCCTGGTCTGCCAATGCATTTTGTGCAGCCTTCTTTGTCTGCCTGAATATATGTGCTGCAAAAGGCTTTGCTAATATTGATTTTATCTTCATGGATTCGTCTTGTATAAGCGCCGGGCGCTCATTTAATATAGTAGAAACTAACATGTAATGGTGAAAATTAGTACGAGACTAATTGCAATTACATGGCCATTCTTTATCAAGGTCTATTACAGTAACTATGACTGTATTTTCGTTGTGTGGTGAGTAAACTACCCTCACCCGTTGGTCATCATGAGTAATTCCTTCTACTGCATAGCTGGTACCTTCATTGGTAGTGCGGGTACGACTATTATCCATTTTGCCATTTGCCAACACTTCCCTTACTTCTGATTCGTCTATTTGCCGGCATTCCATCCTGCACCGGGCATGTTTGCTATAGCTTAGTTGAGCTGCATTTATCTCTATTTTATTCTCCGGCCCCTTGCCTCTCTGGTGATATTTTATCCAGGCAAAAAATGCTACAGCCAGCAATAATGCTATATATGGAAACCATTTATTTTTCAAGCGCAATTAATTTCTTTAACCTGTTTTAATATTAATAAGACCGCAGTTCTGCTTTCAACATACTATCTTTTTGAGCCTGGGTATAATTATAATTGTATTTATAAAATGCGCCTTCCCAATCACCATAGTTTGCATTGGGGAACACGATAAACCTGTCGCCAAATTTTCCGGCATTGGCTGCAACAGCACTGCTTCTTTCGGTTTCAGTTTTTTTCTCCCACAGTGAACTGAAGTCTGCAAGATTATCGCCCATTAAAAGAATGACTTCATGGTCCTGCATTATTTTTTGGCGGCGGGCTTCTTTGCTGCTTGTTTCCTGTTTCAGTAAAAGATGCGCTGCATCTGCATTTGGTAAGCCAAATCTCTGCAGGTTCTTTAAAGTTCCTTCCTGCTCTGCCTGCGCACGGTTTGATATATAGAATATTTCCACATTTTTTTTGGCTGCTTTGTGTAAAAAATCTACGGCACCGGGCATTGTATCCGCCGCTGCGAGGGAGGTCCACTCCTGCCAGGATTTGATATCAAATTCTTTGCCTATCAATCCCTGGTGAACAGCATAAGGACTATTGTCTAAAATAGTTTCATCTATATCAGTAATTATGGCCAGTGGTTTATTGGTGGTGGGTTTGTATTCCTGGATGCGTAAGAGGGCAAGGTTATAACCCTGGATACATAAAGCTTTATACTCGGCAGCCCTCTGCTGAAAAAGACTGGTTATTATTTTCCCGCCTATGCTGTAGGTTCCTTCTTCCGCTTTTGTTGATTGTAATTGCCTGGTTTGTCCGCAGGAAAAACAGTAAAAAATCACTAAAATATAGACGTAACGCATGTGGGTTGTTTAATCGTTGAAAGGTAATGGAAGCTGTTAAATTCTCCAAACCGCCGGACACTATTTTGCAGGTATACATTATCCTGCTAAATTGTGTAACTGGAAACTATGATCAGGATAATAGAACATATTAGCGTATATAAAAATTGGCACTGCATATTCCTGATTTGCATTATGTACTTACTCAGCAGCTGTCAAAGAGATTTGTATACAATGAAACCTGTATCAGCTACCGAAAAACAAATAGAAAAACTGAGTTTTCCAGATTCCCTGGTGGGCAAATTTAAAGCAGGCATTGAGTTCTATGCTTCTGGTGATCAGCCACAGCAATGGAACATCTCCATGGATGAAGAAGGCCTGTTTAGTTTTGCCAGTATAAATAATAACCTCGCACTGAATGCAGTAAAACCTGTAGCTACAGCGGACAAAAAAATATATTCGCTGAATGACAGGCTTGGAAAAATGATCATCACTATTTTTGAGGAGTCCTGCAGCAACAAGGCCTCTAAAAAAACAGAGGTGCTGGTAAACGGGAAATTGTATACGGGTTGCGGAAACGACCTCTATGACCCAAACCTGGATGGGAGTTGGCAGCTGAGTAAACTTAAAAATAAATCAGTGAGTGCCGGAGATTTTAATAACCGTCTACCTGTTTTGATTTTCGATACAGAAAAGAAAAAACTTTCCGGTGAGGATGGATGTAATTCTTTTGAAGCTGGTTATGAGATCTCGGGGCAGAACATAAGTGTAGGCAATATTGAAAATGATAAATCTAAAGTTTGCCCCGGCAATGAATTGCAAAGAATATTCAGGCAGTTTATTTTTAATCAAACCTTTACTTACTCCATCATAAGAGAAAATTTATACCTCTACCTGCCTGATGATAGTATTATTGAATACCGGAGAAAATAATTGAAGGTGATTGAGGTTTTTTCATGATACGAACTGTTGATAATAGGCCGGTGCGCTGCACCTCTGCAAAATTCCTGCATTTGTGTTCTACAATTATTTCCGGTGCGCTGCACCTGCGAGTAAGATTAAATTGAAAAGAATATTGTAGCTGCCGGTCAAACGAGAAATGAAAAGTTTATTGTAAACAACAAGTGCAATTCAGCGACCTTAATAATTTAAAATGTCACAGTCAGGTTATTGATAGAATGGTGCTATAAAGATTATCATTCCTCACAGGTGCAGCGCACCGGCCTAATTTGTAGCCAATCATATTGGATAGAAATATCACAGGTGCTGCGCACCGAACTATTATTACCGAAGAAACGGAAGCAGTTTGGTTTTGTTGGTGCGATTAAGGCGATTCTAACCGTAGAAAACGAGAATAGGCCGGTGCGCTGCACCTCTGCAAAATCCCTGCATTTATGTTCTACAATTATTTCCGGTGCGCTGCACCTGTTAGTAAGATTAAATTGAAATGAAGATTATAGTAGCTGGTCAAACGAGAAATGAAAAGTTTATTGTAAACAACAAGCGCAATTCAGCGACCTTAATAATTTAAAATGTCACAGTCAGGTTGTTGATAGCATGGTGCTATAAAGATTATCATTCCTCACAGGTGCAGCGCAGCGGCCCAATTTGTAGCCAATCATATTGGATAGAAATATCACAGGTGCAGCGCACCGAACTATTATCAGCGAAAGAAACGGAAGCAGTTTGGTTTTGTTGGTGCGATCAAGGCGATTCTAACCGTAGAAAACGATAATAGGCCGGTGCGCTGCACCTCTGCAAAATTCCTGCATTTATGTTCTACAATTATTTCCGGTGCGCTGCACCTGCGAGTAAGATTAAATTGAAAAGAATATTGTAGTAGCTGGTCAATAAGGAAATGAAATTTATAAGAAACAACAGGTGCAGTTCAGCGACCGTAATAATTTAAAATGTCACAATCAGGTTGTTGATAGAATGGTGCTATAAAGATTATCATTCCTCACAGATGCAGCGCAGCGGCCCAATTTGTAGCCAATCATATTGGATAGAAATATCACAGGTGCAGCGCACCGGCCTGTTATTAGACCAATAAAAGAGTTGCAAAAAAGTCAGAATAAATTTTACAAAATCTAACCATAGGCAAGACCCAAAATTTCAGGGTTGAATTTAATAGCTTCGAATATAGTCATCAACAGTCCGACTATAAATCACATTGGGTTCTATGATTAAAATCGTTTCCACTTATTATTCCTCTACACCTAATCAAACAAACTCCCGGTCTTAGGTTCTCCATCTGCCACCGGTTGCTCCCAATCCATTTCAACAGATTTGCTGAAGTCTGTAAGCTTTGCTCCCACTGCCTTCCAGCCCATTATTTCCACCATTTTATTCAGCTTCACTTTTGCTTTATTCACCTGGGTACCACGGCCTGTTTTTATGCTCAACACCGGGTTCTCATCTGTAGTTACTGCTTCTACCCTATTGCCGTTTCCTTCTTTTATAAATAAAAACTTACTATTAATGGTAGAGGTTTCTATCTTAAATCGCTTCACATTGAAAGCTGCTTTTTCTGCATCAAGATAAACGGCAGTTATGATTTTTTCAGGATCAAATTTTTCAAACAGGATGATCTTATCCGGTTCAAAACGCTGGGTAAGTTCCTGGTCTACGACCTCGTAATTTCCATCTGTATATACAATGATTATACGGTCTTCAGCTTCAAACTTTCCAAGGTATTCACCTTTTTCTTCGGTGCTCAGGCGGCCAAATTTATCATCGAACCAAAGCTTTTTTGCATCAAGCGTGCTCTTACCTGCTTCTTTAAATTTAGCCGAACGGATCGGGTATTTGGTTACAATATTTCCCTTGCTGCTCCTGCCTTTTATTTCAAGTTCCTCAAAATAATAATCCAGTTCTTTCTTTTTCGCACTGCAGTTGGGGCTTAGCAGAATGCGTAATACTTCTGCTTCTCCATTTGCGTTTTGTGAGAAATAATGTACTTTGGATTTGTCTGTTCCGTTGGTCAGGTCATATTCTTTGTCCCTGGTGATACCGGTTACATTAAAACGTTTGGCATAGCTTACCCCGGTTTTTCCGTCCACATACATCATATTGTAAGTGGTGCGGTCATCGCTTTTCTGAAAAACGGCAGCATGAATAATTTCCTTCCCTATAAATACCTTATCACTTACTTTCACCACTTTCATGATACCGCCTTTAGTGAAAGCAATGATATCGTCAAGGTCAGAAACCTCGGCTATTAGTTCATCTTTCTTTAATGCTGTCCCAATAAAGCCATCTGTAAAATTTGCATATAACTTGGTATTGGCAATGGCTACAGTTTTAGCATGTACTGTTTCAAAAGCTTTTATTTCTGTTTTCCTTTCCCTGCCTTTGCCGTATTTCTTCAGTAGGTTATCAAAATAAGCCACAGCAAAATCTACCAGGTTTGCCAGGTCATTCTTCACTTGTTTGATCTCATCTTCCAGTTTTTTGATCTGGGCATTCAGCTCTTCTATGTCAAGGCGATAAATCCTACGTACTGGTTTTTCTGTAAGTTTTAAAATATCCTCCTTAGTTATTTCTCTCTTCAGCAATTTTTTGAAAGGATCAAAACCCTTGTCTATGGCCACAATTACTTTATCCCAGGTATCATGTTTCTTCTCCAGTTCTTTATATATCTTTTCTTCAAAGAATATTTTCTCCAGGGAAGTATAATGCCATTTTTCCTGTAGCTCTCCCAACTTTATTTCCAGTTCTTTTTGCAGCAGGTCTTTGGTATGATCGGTGGCTATTTTTAGTAATTCTGTAGCGCCAACAAATACCGGTTTGTTATCGTGTATTACACAGGCATTTGGAGAAATGCTTACTTCACAATCTGTAAATGCATATAAGGCATCAATTGTAATGTCGGGGGAAATACCAGCAGCCAACTCCACAATAACCTCTACGGCTGCCGCAGTATGGTCTGTAACTTTTTTTATTTTGATCTTGCCCTGGTCATTGGCTTTTACAATAGAATCCATCAACTGCGTTGTGGTCACACCATAAGGAACACTTGTAATGCTAAGGGTCTTTTTATCTATTTCTTCTATTGTAGCCCTTACCCTTATTTTTCCACCTCTTTGTCCGTCATTATAATTTGCAGCATCCATGCTGCCTCCTGTAAGAAAATCAGGAAAAAGCTGAAATTTCTTACCACGTAAATATTTAATGGAAGCGTCTACGATCTCACAAAAATTATGTGGTAATATTTTCGTGGAAAGTCCAACCGCAATACCTTCTGCTCCCTGTGCCAAAAGCAAAGGAAATTTCATGGGCAAAGTAATCGGTTCATTTTTACGGCCATCATAGCTCAGCTGCCAGTTGGTTGTTTTGGCATTAAAAGCTACTTCCAGCGCAAACTTACTTAGCCTTGCCTCAATGTACCTTGGAGCCGCGGCATCATCACCGGTCCGCACATCGCCCCAGTTTCCCTGTGTTTCTATCATCAGGTCTTTCTGACCCATGTTCACTAATGCATCGCCAATACTTGCATCTCCATGCGGATGATATTGCATGCTTTGCCCTATGATATTCGCCACCTTGTTGAACCGGCCATCATCCATTTCCTTCATGGCATGCAGGATACGCCGCTGCACAGGTTTAAGTCCATCTTCAATTGCAGGCACAGCCCTTTCCAGTATTACATAACTGGCATAATCGAGGAACCAGGTTTTGTATTGTCCGCTGACGCCGGTGTCGCTGTG
>JBBQYS010000053.1:0-20238 GCA_038208485.1 Chitinophagales bacterium | reverse complement strand
GCATCATTTCTCACATCTGTATAATGCGACCAAAAAACCTCGCCAATAGAATCTGGCCGGCCCGTAGGAAGCTGGTTGTAATACAATGGCTCTTGTCCTACGTTTCTTGGAAAACTCATTGGCAGCTTACCAGAAGGATTGTAATCACCCGTGAGCACATCTGCAATTGCATTTCCTGATTCGGTTCCCAGGTGCCACGCTTCTACTATAGCAGGAATTTTTGCTGCAGCCCAGGGGAGTGCCAGTGGTCTTCCGTTCATAAGTACAAGTACAATATTTTTATTTACTGCGTAGACAGCTTCCAATAGTTGTTGTTGTACGCCAGGTAAACCCAGGTTAGTGCGGCTACGGCCTTCGCCTGTTTGAAAACCATGCTCACCCAATACCATGATAATTATATCAGAGGTAGCAGCCAGTTTTTTTGCCGCTGCAAAACCTGAACTGTCTTTTGTATTGATAGAAACTTCGTGTGTAAAATCTGCAGGAGCTGCAAGAAGTTCTGCGCCTTTTGCATAAGTATATTTTATACCGGCGTTTTTCAGTCCTTCAAGAACGGAGACAGCCGTGTTGTCATCGGAACCTATACGCCAACTACCCAACGGACTATTTTTTTCATCAGCCAGTGCGCCGATAACGGCAATTTTATTTGTCGTTTTTGCTAACGGAAGCAAAGCAGTTTTTGCAGATGAAGTCTCATTCTTCAACAACACGATCGACTTTTTTGCCATATCCCTAGCGGCAGCTACATGCGCTTTGTTGTATAAAAGATCTTTTTCTTTTTTGGTATCGCAATACAAATATGGATCATCAAACAGGCCGAGTTTGTATTTCATAATTAGAATACGACGAACGGCATCGTCTACAACTTCCATACTTACTTTTCCTTCATTCACCAGTTCTTTCAGGTAACGCACATTTCCATTAGACTCCATATCCATATCCGAACCGGCATTTACTGCTATTGCTGTAGCATCTTTCAGGTCTTTGGCAAAGCCATGCTTTATCATTTCATTACCTGAGGCCCAGTCAGAAATTACAAATCCATTAAAGTTCCATTGTTGTTTTAATATTTCTCTCTGCAGAAATTTGTTCCCGGTAGATGGAATACCATTGATGGTATTGAAAGCATTCATTACGGAAGCAACACCGGCATCTACCGCTGCTTTAAAAGGAGGAAGTACAACATTGTACAAAGTAGAAGTTCCGATATCTACCGTATTATATTCTCTACCGGCTTCGGCAAAACCATAACCGGCAAAATGTTTTGCACAGGCAAGAATAGTATTGTCGGCAGAAAGATCGTCTCCCTGGAAACCTTTTACCCTGGCTACTCCTACTTTGGATCCAAGATATGTATCCTCCCCGGCGCCTTCCATTACACGGCCCCATCTTGCATCACGGGTAATATCAACCATCGGTGCAAAGGTCATGTTTATGCCCACTGCAGATGCTTCTATGGCAGCAATTCTTGCAGACTTTTCGATAGCCTCCAAATCCCAGCTTGCAGCTTCTGCCAATGGAATAGGGGCAAGGGTTTTATAACCGTGGATAACATCCGATCCAAAAATAAGTGGTATGCCAAGGCGTGAATTTTTTACTACTATTTCCTGCATTTGTCTCACTTCTTCTACCCCACGCACATTCAGCACAGAACCCACCAGCCCGCTTTTCAGGTGTTCGTATTTTTCTTTGTTATCACCCCCGGTCGGTACGGGGCCTGTTGCATTCCAGAAACCATTGTATTGATTCATCTGGCCGGCTTTTTCATCAAGGGTCATTTTGGCCAGCAATGCAGATAGTTTTTCTTCTATTATTTTATTTTTATCTGCCTGTGCCATTGCCTTGAGGTTTAAGCAACAGAAGCCTGCAATAATTATACTTGAAACAAAATGCTTTGACAACATCATTTGTATTGATTTTTGGATACAAAAAAGCGGAAGATGTTTCAGTACCTATCCGCCGCTCTTTAGTTAATAAATTTTTCTACACTCGTGTGTTTATAAAATTCAGTGCTTAATTATACACCCTGATATAATCTACTTCCATGGATGCATTGGTAACAGAAGGATCTACTGCGCCTCCAAAAGTGCCACCCATGGCTACATTCATGATCAAAAAGAAATTAGCATTGAAGGGCAGTGATGGATTATTAGCCACGGTGTGGTAAACCACATCATCTAATGATATTTTAATGGCAGATGCGGTCCACTCTACTCCATATTTATGGAAGCTGGTAGCCGCATTGGAAATTGCTGTTGAGTTTCCATTTGCACTTCCTCCAAAAAAGCCGGGATAATGTAAAGTACCATAAACCTTATTGGGTTCATTTCCTTTATATTCCATGATGTCAATTTCTCCACATGCCGGCCATGGTACTGTATTTATATTTGAACCCAGCATCCACAATGCAGGCCAGGTACCGCCTCCGGATGTCAGCTTTGCACTGATCTCTACTTTACCATAAGTAAACGCAAATTTGCCTTTGGATAATATTCTTGCCGATGAATAATTAAAGCCGCTATAGTTTTCTTTAATCAACTTTATCTTGAGCACACCACCCTGCTGCACTACATTTTCCGGACGACTGGTATAGAATTGCAGCTCATTATTTCCCCAGCCATTATTATTGCCGAGGTCGTAGACCCATTTAGAAGGATCCGGCGCACCATTTCCATTAAATTCATCTGACCAGATAAGAGAAAGCGTTACTGCAACAGTAACACTCACAGATTTGGAAATAGATTGTCCGCTGCTGTTCTTTGCCTTTACGGTAACAAGATAAGTCCCACCCGTTGGGTACCTGTACACTACATTGCCCGAAGTCACGGTTTGAAAAACTCCATTACCAAAATCGTATTCATATGTTGTAGCATTGGTAGCAGAAGCAGTGAAATTTACAGTTCCATTGTTGCCTGGGTCTACTGCAGCATTTACTGTAAGATTAGTAGGTGCCGGCTGACTACCAGAACCTGTTTCATTCTTGCCGCAGGCAGTGAATAGAGCCAGTATTGAACCTAATATTAATATTGTCATTTTATTCATTGTTTGCATGCTTTTATTGAATTGATCTTACAAAAATTATACTCCGCTCCAAAGAATTATGGTTTTTTCTTTAGCTTCTGGTACCACGAATTGCCGTCGATACCGATATTGCGTAAGTGCATGCTAGTAGCAGAGATAGAAAGTATTTCATACATAACACCTCCTGTACCAAAAACAATAATTCCTTTACCCGGCACCCGGAATTGTATCCTGGTAGATATAGCAGGTGTAGAGGCAGAAGTAGCATCCATAAAACTTAGGTTATTAAAGCCTGTAGTTAATGGAAAACAACCATCAGGGCCACCAAAACCATAATAAGTCGTAGCAGCTCCAATGGACATGGACTGTCCCATATTGTTCACCGCCATAGTGACGCCACCAACCGGAGTTTTAGTAAATGTTATTTCATCATCATATGCGCATGGTTCCCTGGTATTTGGCGGAGCCGCATAATAATTTGGGAAGAAAGCATCACCAGCACCTACGCCGAAATGGCCGTCAGCATCTCTGTCTATGATCCAAACTTTACTTGCATCATTTGTAAGATCAGTAAGAATTTGTGGCGGTATTGTAAATAGAACAAAAACAGTCACTTGTTTGGAAATGGTAGAAACTGCACCGCCTGTACCCACTGCTGTTACTGTAATGGTGTAAGTATTGGTACCAGGGGTTGTATACTTATGGGTTAGAGTACCTGAGGATTTTGCTTCCTTTACCCCGTCACCATAATCAAAAGTATAAGACAATGCATTTTCTGCATTAACTGTGATATTTACATTACCTGTACCATCACCGTTCAGGTTTGCAGGGTCAGCGCCTGCAATGGCAGTAGTCAACGTAAGTCCTGTCGGAGCAGTAATATCTCCAAAACGATATTCTTCTTTTGTACACCCTGTGATAAGCAGGAGTAAAAAAGCAGCCAACGGAAATAATTTTATATATTTTTTCATCTTTTCTATTTATTGTTATTTATAGATATTCAATCTTTCAATTCAAAAACACCCAACTTCTAGTTGGTCTGCCTGATATCATCAAACAACCAGGTAAAGTTTGCTGATCCATTTCCCATAATACCATTATCAAAAATGAGTACTACTTTTTGGTAACTATTCGCTGTGTTGATTGCGCTATAATCGAATGTAAGTTCCTCCCATGTGTTGGCTACGGTAGTAAGTACTTCTTTCTCAAAACCGATACCTCCATTGGCCTGGTTTTCTACTTTAAGTAAAACCTTAGCACCAACCCGTGGTGAGTACACTTTCATTTTCATGGTTTTTAGTACAGAAAAATCTATAGGTGCACCAAGTGATATGAAGCTACCACCATAAGTCTGCCCGGCGTTTTTCACCATACGGGCAACTTTGCTGCTGGTATTTATACCATTCATCTGCGGGTTATTGATAACAGTAACTACACCTCCTTCAAAATCTGTAAAGGCATAATTAAGTGTTGCTGACTCAAAATCCAGTGGTAATGCAAGGGATGCAGCACCAGCTAAGAATGTGACGTCATCCCATCTAAACACCTGGCCTGTACCATTATTTCCAAAATTGAAAAAGATGGTGAATTTGTCGTAGGTATAACTGAGGTTAATGGCAGCAGTTCCTGTAGCATTTACACCGAAGTCAAACACAATAGTTTCCCAGGCATTTGCTACAGTCGTATTTACCTGGGTTTCTACAGAACGGGTAGGATCGTTGCGATCTTCTACTTTTACCCTGACAGGAATACCAGCAGCAGGTGAGTAAACTCTTACAGACATTTTCTTTGCAGAAGCCGTAAATGGTATTGGACTTGTAAAGCCTGAACCAAGTGTTGTTCCTGCGAATGTTTGTGCTCCACTGGTTTTAGTGGTAGATTTTACATTGTTTGCACTATTCACCGGATCTACAGCATTTATAGTAGCTGCGCCGGCAAAATCTACCGTAGTGTAATTAACAGCAGGATCATCAAATGTTACAGGAAGTGTAAGTAAGGTAGTAGGCAATTGGTTGGTAAGCCTGATATCGTCAAACAACCAGGTAAAGTTTGCTGACCCATTTCCAACAATACCCAGGTCAAAAATCAATACTAATCGCTGGTAGGAATTAGCAGTATTAATGGCATTATAATCAAATACCAGGTCTTCCCAGGTATTGGCTACAGTGGTCAGTACTTCTTTTTCAAAACTTATTCCACCATTCGTAAGGTTTTCTACCTTCAGCAATACTTTGGCGCCAACTCTTGGTGAATAAACCTTCATGCGGAAAACTTTGTTTGCAGAAAAATCTATTGGGGCACCAAGTGCTAAAGAAGATCCACCATAAACTTCAGGTGGGTTCTTTACCATCCGGCCTACGTTTGCACTGGTATTTATTCCACCTGGTTGTGGATTGGCAATTTTTGTAACTACACCACCACCAAAATCTCCGAAGGCATAATTTACTGTTGGAGATTCAAAAGTTATAGGCAAAAGAACAGGATCAACAATTGTAACTGGTTTAATTAATTGCGTTGTTGCAGCACCGCCGCTGTATGCAATCACTTTCACCTGGTAGGTTCCGGTTGCAGCGTATGTATGGGTAACCTCTGTACCTTCTAAAAATGAAAAGCCAGGTTCGTTAGGCACATCGCCGTAAAAGATTTTAAAATTAGTCTCATACAAAGCAGATGCTGTTACTGTTATTTTATAGTTGTTATTGGGATCAACTGTAATAGTGAAATCAAGGTTTTCCGGCTGACGGAACGAAACCGTTAGTTGCTTTGTAATTTCCGTCACCTTTCCATTAATGCTATAAGCAACCACTTTTACATTATACACACCTTCCGGATAAGTATGTGTCGTATTTCCTCCAGCTAATACTTTGGCTGGAGTTGCCGGGCCCTGGCCATAAAAAACTTCAAAGCGTGATGCACCTTCTCCATTCGGAGTAATAGTAACCAATCCGCTGTTGTCCTGGGTGATCTCAAACAGAACTGATAATGCCGCGGGAGCTGCAGCCGAATCTACAAAGGCAGTGTCCCCAAAATCATCTTTTTTACAACCGGCTATTATAAGCAGCAACAGCGTAAAACCGAAAATATATTTTAAATGTTTCATGTTTTTGATTTTGATTTTTTTTGAATCTTAATACTTGTCATTTTGAGTAAGCCCGGAAACGGTTACTTCCTGTTGTGGAATTGGAAAAACTTCATGCTTGCCTGTCACAAATTTTGGCATCTGCGCTGCAGCTCTTCCAGTACGTACCAGGTCAAAAAAGCGTTGACCTTCCATTCCAAACTCAAGCCTTCTTTCATCAAAAATAGCCTGCCCAAGTGCAGCACCTGAGGAGGATACATCATGCAATAAATCGTTGAAAGCACGACGACGGACAAGATTCACATAAGTACGGGCTTTTGCATCATTTGGCGATGCTGATTTATTAAAAGCTTCAGCAGCCATCAACAATACATCTGAATAGCGAATTGTGCGGAAATTACTCAGGTAGTTCAGTTCTATCTGCCCGGAGGTTTCTCCTTTTCTTGGTAAGTATTTCTTATTGTATAATCCTGTGTTTTTGTAAGGTGCTACCTGGTAGGTCACATTTAATGCAGGATTTGCAGTTTTGTATGCTTCAACATCAAATATTGTAGCAGCTTTTCTTTGATCTCCTGCCTGGTAAGCATTAGCAAGATTCTGGGTAGGAAGACCTGTACTCCAACCAGCAGCGTAAGGCATTGCAGCGGTTCCGCTTATACCCCTCACACCAGATTGTTGTACAAAAAGGTTTCCCTGTCCACGGGTAACGCCACCCCAATTGTAGTAAGGCGAAGTATTGGAATACTGAATTTCAAAAACAGATTCAGGTCCATTTTCTCCTGATGATAAAAATATAGAACTGAAATCAGAGACAAGACTGAATGCATTTGAGGTGATGATACTTTCCAGTACCGGCGCTGCTTCATTATATTTTTTTTGATATAAATAAGCTTTACCCAATAATGCTTGTGCGGCATATTTTGTTATACGCCCTTTCTCCACTTGTGTAGGAGGCAGTACAGCTATTGCGGCCAACAAATCATTTTCAATTTGCTTGTACACCTCTGCTTTTGGAGCACGACCAAGTGCTCTTGAATCTGCCAGGCTGAGGCGACGATCTACGAACAAAGGAACATCTCCAAAAACCTTTACCAGGGTGAAATAGTAATAGGCCCTGTTAAACAATACTTCTCCGTACATAGCATCTTTACCGGCAAAATCAACAACCTGTCCTCCAAGATTTGTTGCCCGATACTGTATTAGGTAGTTTACCCTGTTTATACCTTCATAAGAAGCCTGCCATATTTCAGTAAGCGTCTGGTTTACCGGAGTGTGGGTAAAATCATCCATCTGTTGAAGTGGAAGAACATCAGATGCATTTTCTCCTCCTGTAACAGCATCGTCGCTGGTAACGTTTCCTACCTGTACCAGTTGGTTTATCCACTGTAGCGGAGAATAAGTGCTGATAGCCATTGTCCGGTAATCCGATTCCGACTTCAGGTAATCAAGCTCTGTTACTTTAAAATCTTCCTGGGGATCATAGTCTACCCATTTTTTGCAGGAAAACAACGCCAGTGAAATCATCACGAGGCTCAGTATTTTTATTAATTTATTTTTCATATTTCTTTATTTATACAGATAGATCTGTTGTTTTAATTTGTATTATAACCTGATATCTAAACCCAGGGCATAAGTTCTTGCCTGAGGGTAAGCGCCTCTGTCAACTCCTGTATCCAGGATGCCACCCGCTATTTCAGGATCGTAGCCGGTATAATCTGTAAATACAAAAGCATTCTTTACCTGTGCGTATAGTCTAAGGCTATTAAACACTTTGCCCACCAGGTTTTGCGGTAGTGTATATCCAAGTTGTATATTTTTTATCTTGATGAAAGAACCATCTTCTACATACCTGTCGCTTACACGAATATTGCTGTTGTCATCGGTAAAACTATAACGTGGAAAGCGTGCATCGTTTGTCGTTCCTTCACCGGTCCAGCGGCCAAGAATAGATCTTGCTTTATTGCTGTAAATAGCATTTCGCTCAAATGCCCTGTAAATGTCGTTACCGTAGGAAGCATAAGTAAATACATTCAAATCAAAGGATTTAAATGCAGCATTCAGGTTCCAACCCATAGTAAAGTCAGGAAATGGATCGCCGATCTTGGTTTGATCATCGCTATTTATCACACCGTCACCATTAATATCAGCAAAACGAATATCACCTGGTTTAGCTCCAGCTTGTGTCGGTGCATCAGCAATTTCCTTTCCGTTCTGAAATAAGCCCTGTGTTTTGAAACCATAAAAATAGCCCGGTGTAAATCCTTTTTCAAAAACTGTCACACTCTGACTCTGACCATTAAAATAATAACCGCCAAGGATTTTTGCTGTTCCATCCGTATTGGTTGCGGTTACTTTATTGGTAGAGGTAGTAAATGTAACTGTGTTATTAAATTTAAATGACCGACCAATTGTTTCATTATAACCTAAAGTAAGGTCTAACCCGCTTGAACGTGTAGATCCAATATTTGCAGTTGGTATAGGTACTGTTCCGAGGTAAAGGGAGGCAGAAGGTGTAAATAAAAGTCCTTCTACATCTTTTTGGAAATAGTCTGCTGAGAGTGTTAGTTTGTTTTTCAACACAGCAAGATCAAATCCAATATTAAATTGCGTTTGCTCTTCCCATCCTAAAAGAGGATTAGATGCAGAGCCAACTGTAGACCCCGGATAGAATACATTATTAAATGTATACCCATTGCTATTTGCCGTAGGTCCGTAGCTTGGTCCGCCTGTGATGATTTCTACTACCTGCGGAGAAACATTTTCATTTCCTACAGTACCATAACTACCTCTTATCTTTAAATTATTTATGATGTTTGACCTGAAAAAGTCCTCTCTTGAAACCACCCATCCAGCAGAACCGGAAAAGAAGTTTGCATATTTATTATCAGGACCAAATGCATAAGAACCATCTCTTCTTGCAGTAAATGAAGCCAGGTACTTGTCTTTATAATCGTAATTGATCCTGCTGAAAAAAGAAATATTTCTTCTGAAATACTGGAAGTAATAACCAGTTAAAGCATTTGTATTTGTAGCAATGTTGGATCCTGTAGCTGCATTAAAATCAGCAAAATCCCAGGAGTTAAATGGCACATCCTGCCTGGTAGCACCTGCACTGTTTCCTGAGATCTTAGCTAATGAGAAACCAAGAACTGTTTGAAAATGATGATCACTCTTTATATTAAAATCATAGTTGGCAAATGATTCCCAGGTATAATTAAAATTGCTGTTCTTATTGTGTGATACACTGTTATGCCTGTCAGTAACCCTTGATCCGTCTGCATTCATGGTATTCTCTACGTTTAATGGACCATAGAAAACCAATGGAGTAAAGCTCTTTCCGTTATCGTCATACTTGGTATAACCAAAACGGGAATTAAGTTTTAGGTTGTCCAACACTTTGTATTGAGCTTCAAACTTTCCGTACAGCTTGGTACCAAAATTTTGATTGTAGGTGTTATCCAATTTTGTAAGTGGATTAAATATCTCCGAAAGCAAAAGATTACTGAAACCATAAGTACCTACAGTATTGGGAACTGTATTAAATTTTTCTACCGTAGGATCAAAATTCAAAGCACTTCCTATAACACTATTGAATGAGTTTTCCTGCACACCTTTACTATCAAGGATAGTTGCAGTAGTGTTTACAATAAATTTCAATCTTGGGGTAAGGTCAAAAGCAAGGTTAGCTGTAAAGTTGCCCCTTGTAAACTTTGACTTATCTATGCCACCTACAATACCACCTTGTTGTAAGAAACCTGCAGAGAAAAAATAAGTAGACTTTTCTGTACCACCTCTGGCGCCAACTGTGTAAGATTGAAGTGGCGCTCTTTCAAATATTTCATTCTGCCAGTCGGTTCCTTTGCCAATTTTTGAAAGATCAGGGAAAATAACATCACCTCCCGATACCGTACTTCCTTCATTTATAATAGCTGCATATTCAGAGGCATTTAGTACACCTATGGTATTAATTACTTCCTGTATGCCGTAAAAAGAATTTAATGTGACTTGTAGCTTTTGGTTCTTTCTACCAGTTTTAGTCGTAACGAGAATCACACCATTTCCACCTTTTACACCATAAATAGCAGTAGTAGCTGCATCTTTTAATACGCTGATCGACTCTATATCAGAAGCAGGAATACTGTTCAGGTCAGTAAGCGATTGAGGTACACCATCAACAATTACTACCGGGTCAGTGCCGCTAAATGAAGGAATACCCCTGATCAAAACGGTTGGTTTGGAACCCGGAGAACCGCTTTGCACTACTGTAACTCCAGCAACTGTACCCTGTAAAGCTTCTTCTACTCTTACTGGTTTCAGTTTTTCTATTTGTTCACTATTCACTGTAGAGATAGCACCGGATACGTTAGTCACTTTTTGAGTACCATAACCTACTACAACTACGTCAGTTAGGTCAGAGGAGCTATTTGTACTAAGTGTGAAATTGTAAGTACCGGAAGATGTCACTCTTTTTTGTTCTGGTTCCATCCCTATATACGAGATCATTAGGGTGCCGCCAGAGGCGGGTAAAGTGATAGAATAGTTACCATTCTTATCAGTCAATGTACTTGCACCTGTTTCTTTTACAAGTACAGTAACTGAAGCCAGCGCTTCATTTCCGGAAGATTGGGAGACTTTTCCGCTCACCTTCATTTCTTGTGCCATTGCCACGGTAAGGAAACCGCTAAAGCAGATTAACGCACATAAAAAGGTAATTTTTCTTTTCATACAGCATTTAGTTTTATTTAAAAAAATCAAAAATCGAATAGTAAATATAGATTCAACCACAGCAAAAGAAAAAAAAGGTACCACATCAATACTACATCATAAAAGTTAACTCATTGATTTTCAATAAATGTATTGATAGACCGAACTACATCACAACTAAAATTGTTACTTTCACAACCTAATTTTTGCCAATTGATAAAAATCCTAATCAGTTTTCTTTTTTTTCCCTTGTCTGTATTTGCTCAGAATACGATTGCATTACCGCATGTAACAAATTATACAAAACAGTCCTATAAAGGAGGCTTACAAAACTGGAAACTAAAGCAAGACCGTTCCGGAATTATATATATAGCCAATAATGAAGGCATGCTCACTTTCGATGGAAACTATTGGGAGTTATATCCTCTAACAAATAAAACCATTGTTCGTTCTCTTGAGATAAGCAGCGACGGGAAAATTTTTGCTGGCGGACAAGATGAGGCAGGATATTTTCTACCAAATAAGAGAGGAAGACTGGAATATCATTCTATAATAGATAAAATCCCTCCACAATACAGGTCTTTTGGAGACATTTGGGATATCATTGAATTGGAAGAGTCAATTTATTTCCGGGCCAACAATTATATATTTAAATGGAACAGTGGGAAAATCACAGTATATCCTGCCCGAAAAGAATGGTTATTTATGGGTAAATGGGAGAATAAACTGTATGCACAGGACCAGGGACTTGGGCTTTTTGTACAAAACAATGGATTTTGGGAAAAAGTAAGGAATGAAAATACTTTTAATGGAATAGACCCTATTACTTCTATAATTGGACTTGAAAGCGGCAAAGCTTTTATCAGCACATTAAAATCAGGTGTTTATATTTTTGATGGAGCAATAGTGTCTTCTGAAACTTTACAAAACCAGGAACTTTTCAGAAATGAAAGGATTTATGCAACTGCTTTACTTCCCAGTAATGAAATAGCACTGGCAACCAATAATGCAGGTATTATTATCATCGCCAGTAATGGTGAGGTCATTCAGAAAATTTCTACAGACCAGGGGTTGCAGAATAATAATGTACTGAGCATTTTTTCCGACAAACAGGGAAACCTCTGGTTAGGGCTCGATAACGGAATTGATCTTGTGGCATACGGCAGTGCGATCAAACAGATCAATCCCTTACAAAGAAACGGTTCCGGGTATGCAGCAATAGTAAAAAACAACCAATTATATATTGGTACAAGTAACGGTCTTTATAGAACCGCATTGGAGCAAAAAAAAGATTTGAGTTTTAGCATCGGGGCATTTACATCAGTAAACAATAGCAAGGGACAGGTTTGGGGTCTGGCAGAAATTAGTGGTAAATTGTTATTGGGGCATCATGAAGGTGCATTTGAAGTAAAGGAGAATGACGCTACACTGATAAACCATAACACCGGATTTTGGAATTTCAGTCCGGCTGCAGACAATAAGGTAATTGCCGGAACGTACACCGGGCTAGATATTTTTCCTGTGGGTACAACATCCGGCGAATCCTTTTCTCCTATTCCATCCTTTACAGAATCTTCCCGCTACCTGGTGATAGACAAGGAGAATAACATTTGGGTATCGCATCCCTATCATGGTGTCTATAAGATCAGTGAATTAACAGAGAATAAATTCAACATACAAAGATTTAGTACCAGCGAGGGTTTGCCTTCTCAGCTGAACAACCATATTTTTAAAATAAAGAATGAATTAGTTGCTGCAACAATTGAGGGTATCTATATACTGGATAGAGAGCAAAACCGATTTGTTCCATCTCCCTGGTATCAAAAAATACTCGGTGACCAAAGTATACGTTACCTGAAAGAATCTCCCACCGGTAACATCTGGTATATGCACGAAAAGTCTTTAGGGGTAATAGACCTTTCGGGCAAACAACCTGTACTTGTTCCTATTCCTGCGTTAAACAACAAAATGCTCAGTGGTTTTGAATTTATTTATGCTACCGATGAATCAAACATATTTTTAGGTGGAGAAAGCGGTTTCTATCATATCAATTATCAAAAATACCTGGAAACAATAACTCCCCTGGTAGCACAAGTAAGAGCAGTACATATTTTTAATAAAGGCGACAGCATGATCTTTGGAGGATATTTTGCTCCGCTGACAGAATTGCAAAAACAACAAGGTGATTTCCCCGTAGTGTCGAATGACTGGAAGTCAATCCAATTTACATATTCTGCTATTTCATTCGGAGCTGAAAACGATCTTGAATATGCAGTAAGGCTTAAAGGCTTTGACAATAACTGGTCGGACTGGAGCAAAAGAACGGATAAAGAGTATACCAATCTGGGAGGAGGCACCTACATTTTTGAAGTAAAAGTGCGCAACAGCCTGAACAAAGAATCTGCTGTAGCCAGCTATAAATTTAAAATGTTGCCGCCCTGGTATCTTACCAACCTGGCGCTATTCATCTACTTCATTATTTTTTGTCTTGGAAATTTTCTGATGTATAAATGGCTGAAGAAAAAATTCAGGATGCAGCGGCAGAAATATGAAGAGGAACAAAAAAGGATAAACTATATCCATGGACTGGAACAAAACAAAACCAGGAATGAGCTGATCACTTTAAAAAATGAAAAACTGGAAGCTGACATCAGTTTTAAAAATGCTGAACTTGCTGCTGCAGCCATGCACCTGGTAAAAAAAGGAGAACTGCTCACCAAAATAAAGGATGACCTGACGCATGTATCCAAGGAAATAAGAAACCCTGAAGCAATTTCTGCCATTAAGAAAATGGTGAAAAAAGTAGGTGAAGATGATAAGCTGGATGAAGAGTGGGAAAACTTTGCCAAACATTTTGATAGTGTACATAGTGACTACCTGGTAAACCTGAAAGAAAAACATCCAAACCTGACCGGCAATGAACTGAAACTCTGTGCGAACCTGCGCATGAATTTGAGTACAAAAGAAATAGCTCAGCTCATGAATATTTCCGTGAGGGGTGTAGAGATAAGCAGGTACAGGCTGCGCAAAAAACTTGAACTAAGTAGCGGAGACAATTTATTTGATTACCTGATGAAGATATAATGCATAAAAGTTATGGCTAAAATAAAAGTGGACCTGCATCCTATTTACAACAACAGTAAAGCAATAGACAAAGCATTGCTGCAGGCTTTTGAAGATGCTATTGAGAAAAAAATAAAAGAAGTAGAAATTATACCGGGCAAAGGCAGCGGACAACTCAAAAAGAAAGTGCAAAGATTTTTGCAAATGCCACACATTAAACCAATGTATCACCGGATAGAAAATGACAGTAAGAACTTCGGAAGGTTATTTGTGTATTTTAAATTTTGATAGGGTGAAATTAGATGCGCTTTCCCGCGATATTCGCAGATTAAAAAACTCCGCAGATTTTTTCAGATTACACCCATAGTTGAGCATCCGCTTCCATCTTTGATGCAATAAGGTTCTGCAGGAGAAACAGTACACAATGCCCGCGATTTAATTTTCGCATTGCGAAATAGAATTAGCCTTTCATTTATTCATTTAGATAGTACCTTAGCTATATGAAAAAAATTATTCTTTACTCCTTATTTGTCATTACATATATGAGCGCAAATGCACAAACTCCTTATACAGTTTCTACAGATCCTAATAATAAAGAAGGATTGATCTACAACGGGATCATTAGTAAATATGCTTTGATCAATCAACCGGTGTTTAACTGGTACAATAGCAGCCAGGTCAACTACACTCCGCCAGCAGAAGTACTTTCTGCCATGACTTCAGCTAAGGACAACGTAAAGTACATGGTCTTTGGTGGTACCTGGTGCGAAGACACACAGTTTGTGCTTCCAAAGTTTTTTAAACTGCAGGAACAAAGCGGTACGCCTGATGAAAACATTAGTTTAATCGCTGTAGACAGGCAAAAGAAAAGTATTGGAAACGTTGCTACTGTTTTTGGTATTACAAACGTACCCACCATCATTGTTTTAAAAGATGGTAAAGAAGTAGGTCGGGTAATTGAGTATGGTAAAACGGGGAAATGGGATGTTGAACTTGCCGGCCTGCTTAAATAATTTTCAGCATTAAATTATTCTATTATTTTGTGGAGGTACACCAGCATTTGGCTGCACGACTGTGGGCTCAGGTGGGGTTTGCGAAAATTCTGCCTGCTGATCTTCCATCAACTCCATGAGAGAAAGCATAATCTCCTGTTTTAATTTTACAAAATTATGGGCCGGGATAGGTATAGTAAAAAACTCTACCAGCACGGTTATTCCTGATTTACTGTACTCAGTAACGTCGGCAGTACAAGAAGTAAAATCTGCTTTCTTTTTATTTAACAGCTCATTTGCTGCTTTTACAAATTCTCGTACCCTATCCGAATTATAATTGGAAGGAAGTTCGAGTTTTATTTCTCCTCTTCTAAAATTTCTGAAACTAAGGTTATCTACAATACTGTCTACCATTTGTTTGTTTGGCACAGTGATAAGTGTTTTGTCCTGTGTACGAATGCGTGTACTGCGCAGCCCAATTCTTTCTACCCTGCCGGAGTAAGCATTTACTTTTACCTGGTCACCGGTGAAAAAAGGCTTGTCTAAAAAAATGATAAAAGAAGCTATAATATTCTCTATACTTTCCCTGGCGGCTAGTGCCAGTGCTGCACCGGCTATCCCAATACCACCCAGCAACGTACCAATGTTTACTGCAAAAACAAATTTCAATATCAGTATCAACCCAACAATGTAAAATATTGCTTTAATAAAATCCTTAAAGAAAAAGATCAGCTGATGTTGGGCCCGTTCATCTTTTGAAACTGTTTCGTCTTTAATGAGCAGGGCGATAAAGTTTGTGGTACTTACCAAAAGATTTACTATAGCCATTACGATGAGGCCGACACCGATTTTTTCTACAATTACCCCAAGGGTAGTGTGGTAAATTTTTATATCAAAAAGTGAAGGGAAATGCAGGATATCGATCACCATTACACTGATAACGATGAGCAGGAAATAACTGAGTGGCTTTACGATCAGCTCCAGGAATTGTTGCTTATTTATCACAGGCCAATTGCGCCTCACTAGCTCGTAAATTAGAGCAGCAAGATATCGACTGAGGTAGCGTTTAAACAATACTACAAACAAAATTACTGCAACAACGATCAGGTATTGCCTTACTGTATTCTCAAAAAAAACCTGGTCTAAAAAATTCATGACAGTTTCTTATTGTTGCGTTTTACGATGGTTTCTAATTCAAACAAGAGGCCATTATTTTACTGAATATATATAAACTCCATCACCCATCAGTAAAAACAATTTTCCTTTAATGGCTTTTATTCCTTTATACCCGGCAAAGAAAGAAGGAAGTTTATAAGACTTTAGAACAGGATTGTCCAGATTGTACACATAAAGATTCAATGCATCAAAACCATAAAGGGTGTTTCCTGAAATAGCTACATTATTCCAACCCTTCAGCGGAATATTATTTTTATAGGCACCATAATAATCAATGATAAAGAATCCTTTTCCAGGATCGTACATGTAAACATAATTATTCTGGTCTACTATCCTTTGTGGCACTGGAACTTCATCCAACACCAACCTCAGGTCATTACTTTCCTGCAGGAGTGTGCCATCATCTTTTATTTTTTTCAGCATGAAATCCTGTTCATCAAAAAGCCAGATATTGTTATCGTAAGAAGTAGCAATAGCCTTAGCTGCAAAAATATTTTCTTTTCTGAAGTTAATGCTGTTCCTGAAGGCAAGGAAACGATCTAAAACCACAACCGTTGCATAATTTCTATAATAAACAAGAATTTTTAAAGGATTACTTACATCGATATAAGTAGGGTTGCCGTATTTTTTTACATCATTAAAAACGCTGATGCTATCACCGGCAGGGGAGAGTTTTTTCAATTGGTTATCTGCACTGATCACAAAAATATTTCCCAGGATATCTGCGTCCAGGAGGGTAAACTTACCGGGGATCATTTTTTCGAAAATGAAATTACTGTCTGAGGCTTGTTGGTTGTTACCGGTCTTAACAGCATTCTGCCCCGGACGGGTTTGTGCACAACCCGAGAGAAAAAGAAGTAATCCTCCAATAATGAAAGTAAGCGACCTCATGTTCTTTTGTAGTTTAGTAAATCCATTGTATGCCCATCAAACTTAGCATAAGTAAAATATTGAATCCAGTCTCCAAGATTTATATACCTGCTGTTTTCATTCAAACAGATATCTAAAGGAAGATGCCTGTGTCCGAAAACGAAATAATCAATGTGTTCAGTTTGTAAAATTTCCCGGCTATAAGTTACCAGCCATTCTTTATCTTCTCCCAAAAAAACTTCGTTTGTTTGTCCTGTATTTGCCCGGCTTTTCCGGCTGAAATAACGGGCCATACCCATACCAATCACTGGGGGTAGCATCCCAAAACTCCATTGAGAAACCGGGTGACGAAATATTTTTTTGATGAATTTATAGCCTTTGTCTCCGGGGCCGAGTCCATCACCATGACCAATCAGGAATTTTTTATTGTTGAATGAAAAATGCTGAGGTTCGAAATAAACATCAATATTCATTTCCTTTTGAAAATAATCCTTCATCCACATATCATGATTGCCTACAAAAAAATGAAGTTTTATTCCTGCATCAGAAAGTGTTGCCAGCTTACCAAGCAGTCGTACATATCCTTTGGGCACTACGTATTTATATTCAAACCAAAAGTCAAACAGATCGCCGAGAATGAAAATTTCTTTAGCTGAATCTTCTATCTCCGTCAAAAACTGGATGATTTTTTTTTCCCTGACGAGGCTCTGTTGTTCATCCGGTGCACCAAGGTGGAAATCTGATAAAAAATATATGTATTTTCTTGCTTCGTTCATTTGCGGTATGCCGGCAGATTATTTTTTGGCTATGTATTCCAGTATGTCACCGGTGGCAATTGGTTTCATTCCGTCTGTAGGCATGTTGTACCAGTAAACCCAGGACAGTTGTGGTTTCTTATTGAAATAAGCATTGGTAAGTTCTCTTTTATACAGCGGCATTTCTCCTGGTTCTACGTTCAATCCCTCATAATCATCCAGCTGTGCTATGGCCCAGCTAAAATCTTCAGGATCTTTCAGTTCATACAATTCTCCTTTGATAAAATGTTCTTCTGTTGTAGGCACTGCAACCGGGTAGCTTCCATTATCGAAAAGCAAACCTTTTGCACCGGCTTCTCCCAATAAATTAAAATACTGGGACAGGTAGGCATAAGCATCATTGTGGAAACCACTAAGCAGTGATCCGTAGACAAATAAATGATTTGAAGGTGTGTGCATAAAGTAGATAATTTATGGGCTAAAGGTAAATTTTTTAATTTAGAAGATTCACTTTAAACCTAAGGTATGCTGGTAGATATAGACAAGTACCACCCGACAGGATAATTATATTTGTAAAAATTTAAAATAAAAAATATGGCAAAGGCTCTAAAAAAGTTAACGGCTTTAGAAGAAGCAATCATCAGCAAAATATATAACATCCGGAGACAAAAAATAATGTTAGACAGAGACCTGGCCGAACTGTACGGTGTGAAAGCTATCCGCTTGCGGGAGCAGGTGAAGAGAAATATAGATCGGTTCCCCAGTAATTTTATGTTCCGCCTTACTGGAAAGGAAGTAGAAGCTATGGTATCGCAGAATGCGATACCTTCCAAACAGCACCTGGGCGGGGCTTTGCCCTATGCCTTTACAGAACATGGCGTATTAATGCTGGCAAATGTTTTAAAAAGTGATACGGCCATAAAAGTTAGTTTACAGCTGATAGAAGTCTTTGTAAAGCTTCGGGAAATGTTGTTGACACATAAAGACATTTTAATAAAACTTGAAAAAGTAGAAAAGGAGTTGATGAAACAAAACAGTAGAACTGCGAAAAGCGAGGACGACATAAAACTAATTTTCGAGGCTTTGAAGCAGTTACTAAATCCACCACAGGAACCACGGAAAAGAATCGGCTTTAAGCCCGACGACCTCTGAACCCACCCACAAAAATAGTGATACAAAACCAAAGACTCACCCTGGGACGCTGGTCTATGGGTAGCGTGGTGAGTACTGCTGATACAGATAGAAGTTTTTAAAAACTTCCCTTACCCCTCCACTAAAAAACAATACACCTCTTTAGGACCATGCACACCCGTAACGAGTGTCTTTTCTATGTCTGCTGTACGACTGGGGCCACTGGCAAAACTGATGAAGGACGGTAAGGCTGCACCGTATTTTTGTTGCAGAGATTCCAGGGCATCTTTTACATCAAAAACCAATTGATGGGTAGAGGCAATACAAATATGTATAGGCGCATATACACTTGCAGTACGCCCTTCCTGCTCTGCTGAACTCAGTACCATAGTCCCGGTACGTGCGATCAATAACTCACAATCTGTAATGCTTACTTCACAGCCGGCAAGGTCATTGGTTAGTGGCAAACTTTGTTCTGTCATGAACAGCTTCCACTCTTTATTTTCGCAATAAACCTTATTCCAGTTTTTAAGTGTAATAAGTTCTTTTACGAGACGGGGCAAATGCGAAGCATTTTCGCAGTAGACGAAATTTCCCTGCAAACCTGTAAATGCTGAAGCGAAAAGCACCGCCAGGCTTTCGTCGGGCCTTGCGAAAAGTGCTACATTTTCATCGGGTTCATCAAAAGGCAAAGGCACCGGTGTTTCCAGTGCCTGCTTTATTCTTGATAAAATATTTTCTTTTGCAGTTGCCATATTAAATCGCTGGTGGATTTTCCAGGGTCTCCGGTAAACCATCCGGTGATTTCTGTGGACCAACTACAGTTCCTGGTTCCACTTCATTCAGTGGTGTTTCTATATCCAGTAGTTTCTTTTCTTCAAATGGCCTGTCGCCTATCAGGGCTTCTACATCACTTTTAAACAATACTTCTTTTACCAAAAGTTCTTTTGCTAACAGTTCTACTTCTTTCCTGCGGCTTTGCAAAAGTTCCTTGGTTTTTATATAAGCTCCTTCAATCAGTTTCCTTACTTCTTCATCTATCATTTTACCTGTTTCCTCACTGAAAGGTTTTGTAAAAGTATTTTCCTGCTGCGGATCATAGTAACTAATATTTCCAACCTTATCGTTCATACCATACACAGTCACCATACTATAAGCAATCTTAGTGATCTGCTGCAAGTCATTACTGGCACCTGTACTGATTTTACCAAAGAAAATTTCTTCACTTGCTCTTCCGCCAAGCGTCATACATATCTGGTCCAGCAACTGATCTGTATTGTAGAGGTATTGTTCTTTTGGTGTGTATTGAGCATAACCAAGCGCTGCCGACCCACGGGGAACAATAGTAACTTTTAGTAAAGGATACGCATGCTCCAGGTACCAGCCGCAGATAGCATGCCCCGCTTCATGGTAAGCAATAATCTCTTTTTCTTCCGGGGAAATGAGT
>JBBQYS010000052.1:0-20625 GCA_038208485.1 Chitinophagales bacterium | reverse complement strand
ACCAGAAGTTGGGAAGATAGGATTAGGCCCTGCACTGTTTCTGAGCAAAGTCATTTTTAAACTAAGGTTCGTACTCTTACCATTATTGATCCCGTTAAAACCACCCAATGCATAATTCTTCAGGGTGTACTGCTGTACATTTACAGAATAAATCAGGTTGAAGAAATCATCCGGCCATTTTAATTGTTTACCTAAAGAAACCCCAAAACCTACTGTTTTTACAAAAGAAGTATCACCGCAAGTACGGCAAGGCTGTCCGGAAAAAGGATCAAAAGCATTAGCAAATTTTGTATTGAAATAACTCACTGAGAAAGAATTTCTTTTCTTTCCACCAAGCCATGGCTCGGTAAATGAGAAACTGTAAGACCTGTAAGCCGCACCGTTACTTTGTATTCTCGCACTCAACTTTTGACCATCACCGGTTGGTAAAGGATCCCAGCTTGATTTTTTGAAAATATTTTTAAGAGAAAAATTATTGAAGGTAACACCGAGTGTACCCGTAAGTCCAATGCCACCACCAAAACCAGCACTAAGTTCCAGCTGATCAGCAGATTTCTCTTCTACCTGCCAGTTTATATCCACAGTGCCTTTATCAGAATCTGGAATAATATTAGGATTGGTTTTTTCAGGATTTAAAAATCCTAATTGTCCAAGTTCTCTTTGAGTACGAATGATATCACTCCGGCTAAATTTCTCTCCGGGAATAGTACGTAATTCTCGTAAGATCACATAATCTTTCGTCTTATCATTGCCTGAAACTGTGATCCTGCCATAAGTGGCCTGCGGACCTTCCAGTATCCTTAGCTCATAATCTATCGTATCATTATACACCGCAGTTTCTATCGGTTCTACCCTAAAGAAAAGATAACCATCATCCTGGTATATAGTGCTTATATCTCCCCCATCGGCAGACATTTGCACACCTAATCTTTTATTGAGTGTTTCTATATTGTAAGGATCTCCTTTCTTGATAGCAAGAATGAGATTCAGTACAGAATCAGAATATTTTGTATTTCCTTTCCAATCCAGGTTTCCAAAATAATACTGGTGACCTTCTTTTACTTTAATGTCAACATTTACATTTCCTTTAGAATCAGGGAAAGTTGTATCCTGAACTATTACAGCATCCCTGTAACCACGGGCATTGTAATAATCAATTACTTTTCCCTTGTCTTCTTCATATTTCTTTTCATTAAATTTTCCACTACTGAAAAACTTAAGTCTTACATATGGATCGAGGTAATCTTTTGTGATAGTTGGATAGAGGAAAGCTTTTTCTTTCAGGTATTGGTTGAAAGAAGGATTAGTAGAACTATCGCCGTAAGGGCTTTCTACTTTAGCAGGAAACAAAGTGATGCGGCTCATTTCTTTAGTGCCCTTCATTTGTTTCTTTAGCTTATCATCGCTTATTGCTTCATTATTGGTAAAATTGACTGAATTTACTTTTACCTTTTTCCCTTTATAGATCACGAACTCCAAAATGACAGCATTACTGAGGCTTGTAGATTTTTGTTGATTTACGGCAACTGTTACATTTCTATATCCTTTGTTCTTGTAATATTTATAAATAACTTCCACGGCACTCAGGCGCATATTTTCTGTGATTACCCTATCTACTGATAAACCTGTTTTTTCTTTCAGGTCATCTTTTTCAGATTTTTTCACTCCATCGCCGGTAAAGGTAAATTGTGCCAGTCTTGGCCTTTCCGTGAGTTTTATTTCCACAACAAGTTTGTCTCCATCCAAAGGTTGTAAAAGAATCTCTACATCAGAAACGAGGTTTTGTTTCCAAAGCTTTTCAATGGCTTTTCCAAATGCATCGGTACCGGGAATTTTTACTGTTTGTCCTACTGCAAGGCCTGAAATGGAAATAATCAGGTTCTGGTCATAGGACTTGGTGCCTGTAACCTGTATGGTTGAAATGGTATAGGATTTTACAACATTACTGGTAAAAATATTTTCTTCTGTGCTATCAATCTGGGCAAAAGCATGTGTGGAAAATATAGTGAAAAGCAGGGTAGTTAATAAGTTCTGGTAAATGCGTTGCATCAATTAGTTTTTACGAAGCGGCAAATTAAGCCCAATAATTAAAAGTATTTGTTAAAGGAAACCTTAATAAAGGAATAGGGATAAAATAGAAGTGCCACTGCATCAGGATTTCAGCTGTTTGCTTGTTTTCCCAAAACGGCGTTCCCTTTTTTGAAAATCCAGAATAGCTTCATATAAATTTTCCTTACGGAAATCGGGCCAGCGGGTATTGGTAAAATACAATTCTGCATAAGCTAATTGGTAGAGTAAGAAATTACTAATCCTGTATTCGCCACTTGTTCTTATCATTAATTCCGGATCAGGAAAAGCGCTGGTAGATAAGTATTGCTGTAGGGTATCCTGCGTAATATCCGAAGGAGCTATTTTCTTTGCTTCCACATCTTCAGCAATCTGCTTCACAGCATGCACAAGCTCCCAGCGGCTGCTGTAGCTTAGGGCCATCACCAGGTTTAATCCTGTATTGGCAGAAGTTTCATCGAGCGCTTCCTGCAGCGCTTTACGTGCATTCTGAGGCAACATGTTGACGTCTCCTATCACATGCAGCTTAATATTATTTTTATTTAATGTGGGAACTTCCTTCCGGATGGTGTCTACCAAAATTTCCATTAACCCAGTTACTTCGTGTTGTGGACGGTCCCAGTTCTCGGTACTAAAGGCATATAAGGTCAGGTACTCTATCTGGAGTTCTGCAGCACCTTCTACAATATTTCTTACGCTTTCTACACCCTGTAAGTGACCAAATAAACGATCCTCACCTTTTTCTTCGGCCCACCGACCATTACCATCCATGATAATGGCAATATGCCTCGGCAATTTATTTTCGTCTATATTATTTTTTAAACTCATTTCTGTACAAAGCACCATTAAAAGGAATCATGAACCTTTTTTGGGAGCAGTTCACAAAATCCTTTAATTTATTTCTGAAAAAAAACTGATTTTCTACCTATATAAACAGGTATCAGAGTGCCGGCAAATGTAATAAAATGTTTGTAGAACAGGCATAGATATTTACCTGTGCTTACTGCAATTGAAGTATTATAATTTGAAAAAGACTGATTTAGTTGGCAGAAGGACAACGATAACTGCTTAGGTTGAAAGAAATTCCAACTTCTGCAATCAGGTACTGATCTTTTTGCTTTTCGAAACCACGCTGACGACCAGCAACACCTAAAGGCTTATTTGGGCTTAGCTCATAGCTTCTGTCCTGTAGCAAAGCAGCAGGTGAATTAGTCTCAAAATTGTTTATGCCTGCATATTGGCCGCTCACATCATCAATAAAATCAGTTCCTGTAAAGCGGTGTGCAACTTCCAATGAGATATTAAATTTGTCGGTCATTGCATACTTGATGCCTGCTCCGAAAGGAATAACGAATGAAGTACTGCCATAAGGCTTTTTATTCAATGAAGCCACGTTTTGGCCTTCAGTACCTAAAGGACGCAGGTAATATTTTTCATCGCCCAGGTAAGCATATGGGTCATAACTAAACAATCCCACCCCTACAGTAACGTATGGAGTAAATGAATGAATACCATCTCCTGGAATGAACTTAAAGAAATTGAAATCCCCCTGTAGGGCAACTTCAAAAATATTTGTATTAAAACTCAGGTTTCTTAATTGTTGGTATTCATTTTTGCTGTACTGATCAGAATAACCAAGCTGGGCAAAACGGCCAGCCAGCCTTACGCCAATATAATTTCCAAACTGCTTGCGAAAGAAAAGTCCGAAAGAAGGTTTGATCCTGCTTACATCGGCTCTTGGATTGAGGTCACCAAAATAATGTGCGGTGCCGAAACTAATGCCAAATTCTCCTTGTTGCACATTGCCCATTGTACTCATATCCTGAGCATTAGCAGAGGAAAAAAGAAAAGAAACCAGGATTAAAGTTGAGGTTATTCGCTTCACGTGTAAGAAAAATTTATAGTGTTATTGTTGATTGTAATAACTGATAATCGTTTGGGATATTGTGCAAAATAAGAAATGTTTTCCTGTTATTCCACTCTTTAAAAGCTAAAAACCAAAATCATGAATTGATTATGGCGCTTTTTCTACCCTCAAACCTACGTTTAAGATATGCTCCAGTGGGTTATTTCTCATATCCTGGCTAATACTGTATGTGTAAATACCCTTCTCCCTGAAATTCTCAGGAAGCACATTCAACGGCTTCCTCACTTCCCAGATGTCACTCATTCCTGTTCCTTCCCAGCCAAGTGCATCGCTGCCAAGGGTGAACTCTACTCTCTGGAACTTCATTGTATCGCCGGGAGCCTGAGAACCAACATTAAGCCATATATTATTATATTGATAATTATCTCTGTGCCGGATCACCAGAGAAATGATGTAAGCAGAAGTCGTATCGTCTATCTCAAAAGATCCAGTTACCGGTTTGTCTGCATACCATTTTCCATCGGGTATAATGCTATGTTGCTCATAGAGATCAATCTGCCTGCAGGCATTAAGTAAAATACCACAAAAGAAAATGATATAAAAAAATCGGAACAACTTCATGAGCTGCAAATTAAAAAATTGATTGCGAGAATGGACAGTAATTTTATTGCAGCATTTTAGAGCACATTTAAAACCTGCTCTTTTGCTTTCTCCAGTTCATCTTTCATTTCTACTACACATTTTTGAATTTCGGCATCGTAAGCTTTACTGCCGGTAGTATTTATTTCTCTGCCTATTTCTTGTAATATGAAAGAAAGTTTTTTTCCCTTTCCCTCATCATCATTATTTAAGATCTCTTCAAAATAGGAACAATGCTGGCGAAGGCGGATCTGCTCTTCATGAATATCTATTTTTTCCATGTAGTAAATCAGCTCCTGTTCTTTTCTATTGGCATCTATATTTTCTATGCCCACAAAATTTTCGAGCCGGGTATTTATTTCCTGTTTAATTCTATCCATTCTGTTGGGTTCCAGTTCCAGAATCTTCTTCTCCAGCAAATGAATATTATTTATTCTTACTTCCAAATCACCTGATAAAGAAACGCCTTCTGATTTTCTATGCTCATTCAAAGTTTCTAAAGCTTCATTCAAAACTTTTTTGAAATCTTCGAAATCTTCTTCTGACATCATTTCATTTGTCGGGGTCACTACATCGGGTAAACGAAGCAAAGATGCAAAGGCTGCATCAGTGTCTACTTTCAATTCTTCTGCCAGTGTTCTTATTTGTTCGTAATAACTTCTGATAAGTTCGGTATTTAAAACAACTGATTTTGCAGAACCATTTTGCTTAACGTTTACATAGCATTCAACACTACCCCTGATCAGTTTTTCCTGCAGAATGCTTCTGATATCAAACTCATAGGGCTTCAGTATTGGCGGTAGTTTCAGCTGCATCTCCAATTGCTTTCCATTCAACGTTCTAATTTCTACCAGGTAAGTTTTCACACCTACGGTAAGTTCCGCTCTTCCAAAACCTGTCATTGATCTAAGCATACAAACATTTTAAAAATTGATTGCTGCAATATAATATTTATTGCTGTGCAAACAGGAACAGAGATTGAATTGAATAAAAGATGTCAAATAAAAATTCGGAAAAAAAACAAAGTTTTGGTTATGGAAAACAGGAGAATAAAAAAAGTCTGACTTAGTGAATCAGACTTTTTAATATAGAGATGGGTTAGTAAGTACCAGGGATAGTAAATCCCATACACAATATTAAAAAGAATTTTTGCATTGATGAAAAATATCTTCAATTAATTTATACACATTTTGAAATCTACTGTGGATAAGAGAGCAGTTTTTTCATCCATTTTTTTTAGAAAAAAAAGTTTTTAAAAACAGAACTTATTTTTTTTGAGCGCAAAAGATTTTTTTATCCGGCCTGAAAATACATTTTTAGAAAAATCATTTCTGTAAAACGATAGTATCTTTATCATAAAAAATTATGCAATTTCCTTCACCTGTTTCTTTAGAATGGATAGCCTCACTTACCGGCGCAAGAGTCATTGGAAATGAACATGCCCAGGCAACAGGCATTAATGAACTGCACAAAGTAGAACAAGGAGACCTGGTATTTGTAGATCATCCAAAGTATTATGACAAGTGCCTCAACTCCGCTGCCAGCTTCATTATCATCAATAAAGAATTGCCCGTACCGGAAGGAAAAGCATTGTTGATAACTGACAATCCATTTGCAGCATATTGCAAAATTGTAGAACACTTCAGGCCATTTGTTCCTTCAACAGAAATGATCAACAAAGATTCTAAGATAGGAAAAGGCACACATATATTTCCCTCAGCTTTTGTTGGTCCAAATGTCAGCATCGGAGAAAATTGCATCATACATCCCAATGTGACCATCATGGAACATTGTATCATTGGAAACAATGTGATTATACAGGCAGGAACTGTTATAGGAAGCGATGCATTTTATTACAACAGCAATAAAACAAAAGATAACTGGTATACAAAAATGCCGAGCTGCGGCAGAGTAATTATAGAAGACAATGTAGAGATAGGAGCAGGATGTACAATTGACCGTGGTGTAAGTCATGATACCGTGATAGGTGCAGGAACAAAAATGGACAACCATATTCATCTCGGTCATGATACAGTCATTGGAAAAAATTGTTTGTTTGCTGCGGGAACTGCAGTGGCTGGTGTTGTAAATATTGGTAATGGCGTAACTGTGTGGGGGCAATGCGGCATCAGCAAAACATTAAGCATTGGAGACAATGCAATACTTCTTGCACACACCGGCGTAGGCGGAGACCTGGAAGCAAACAAAGTTTACTGGGGTGCTCCGTCACAAGAAGCCGGCATGAAAAAAAGAGAACTGGTTTGGATAAAACGCATCCCGGAATTGTGGCAGAAAGTAATGGGCTAATAAGCTGTCATTTCCGACTTACTAACATGGTTTTATTTCTTTGGCGTATAATCGTAGGGCAGTGCATCAGCTACTTTTTCCCAGCCCCAATAACCACTCGTTACGAGATCGAATTGATCATAGTAATAACCATTCTGTTCTATCACCATTGGCTCCCTGGTGGTGAAGCCTAACACAGAAAATTGAAATAATGAAGGCTCTTTTGGGAATTTACTCAGGTAAGCAGCAGTTGGCTTTTCTGCTTTGTAAATGACACCAAGCCTTGGAAAATCAGGCCTCACTTGTACTGTTAATGTAGCACTGTCTTTCTTGTAATGAAGCGCTGCATATTCGAATGGTAATGGCTTCGTTTTGTCATCACCATTTACAGTATACAATTGCTGAATTTCGAAACCCTGATTCTTCAAAGATTTGTTGTAAACGCTACGCATAAAATGAAGCGTAGATCCTTTATATGCGTCATTCCTGGCTTCACTCCATTGCACCAATAGTACGCTGTCCTCTGTTTGCATTTCTTCATATAAAGGATAACCGGTGTAGATGCTCACATTATCGTTGTATTGATGTACAAATGAATCAAGGGAGTATTTTATGGTATAACCCAAGGCTTTATTTTCTATTTCCAAAGGCTCCGGGGCAAGTACTTTTAACCTGTTTGATTTTTTGTAATAATAAAATTTCAAAACTTCTTCATTCAGGATCTTGCAGTTCCTGCTGTTCACAGTTTGGCCTAGAAAATTCTCCCGGAAAAAATCACCATATTTTTCCAACCCATCTTTTACTTCGTTTGAGGCTACGATAATAAGATCTTCCAGGTCATTATTTTTTTCATCCATCACAAAGATCAGGTTACGGTTATCTGCATCAGCAGCAGTTACTCTTTTGGAAGTAGTAACAAAACCTGTATATGTTACAATAAGATCATACCCACCATTTGGCAGTGTGAGCTGGAATATTCCTTCTTCGTTTGTAGCCGTACCAATAGTTGTGTTCTGTGCAAACACACTTGCACCCTGCATTGGCGCACCTGTATTGGCATTCATCACCCTACCGGAAACGATATAAGATTGAGCTTGGCTGACAGATACAAACCCCAGGAAGAACAGACAAATTATTAATGATCTCATTGTAGTATTTCAATTTGTGAATCAGGAAGGATACAAGTTGCAAATAATTATGATACAGTTCCTTATTATTTGCGAAGCCGAAAATACATTATTGGTTGTTAAGTTTTTGTTTGAAATAATTACATGTTTCTTTTATCACCTCATCGATTGACATATAATTAAATCCTGGGATTGCTTTTAGCAATTTAGAGTTATCATATTGAGTAACTGACATGGCTGTCTCAATAGTATTTTTTGTAATGAAGGGAGACTTACCGCTGAATAAACTTTTAAACTTCTGTGCATATCGGATCATGTTAGCCATGAAAAGCGAAACCTTTTTATTTGGAGTTTTTTTTTGAAAACACTCAGCCATCATATCCTGCACTTTTTTATAAGAAAGATTTTCTGCATTTACAATAAACCTTTCACCGGTAACATCAGACTGCATCAATAGGTACATGATCTCAGCTATATCTTCGGCTCCTGTAAATCCTGTAGCCCCTTCGGTATACCAGGGAAATTCATTCCAGGCATTTTTAAACAATACAGAAGAGCTGTTTTCCCAATCGCCTTTGCCAAGAATGATGGTAGGATTTATGATAACTGCATTTAATCCTTCTGCCATTGCACGCCACACTTCCATCTCACCCAGGAATTTGCTATGCCCATAGGCATTGTTGGTTTTTTCTGTAGCCCAATGTAATTCTTCCGTGACCATAGCCTTTTTCCCAGCCCGGCCCAGCGCAGCTACAGAACTTACATGTACCATTTTTTCAATACCCGAAACAAGTGCAACATTCACCAGGTTGGTGGTTCCTTCTACATTTATACTATATAATTTATGCTTGTCATCTTTTGAAAAACTCACTACACCGGCGCAATGATAGATTTGTTTTACATCCTGCATTGCATCTTCCAATGCAATAACATCCAACATATCTGCTTGCACGAATTCCAATTGGGCATGGGTTATTTCCGGTAAATTAATATGATAGATTGCCCTGACCCATTCACCTTTTGCCAGAAGTGAATGAACTACCTGACGGCCGAGGAGACCGGCAGCACCAGTGACCATCACCCATTTCTTTTTAGTGGGTTCGGTCATTTATTTTGTTTGTTTTGAATAGTCGTAAAATCCTTTACCGGTTTTTCTTCCTAACTCTCCGGCAGAAACTTTTTGTTGCTGCAGGGCAGAAGGCGTAAATCTGATTGCTCCATCAAAAGCCTCGTACAGCGATTCTGAAACGGCAAGGTTTATATCCATACCGATCAGGTCCATCAGTTTGAAAGGACCCATTTTAAATCCTGCTGCTTCCAATGCAGCATCTACCTGCTCAGGTGTAGCTTCATTATTTTCTACCAGGCTTAAGGATTCCAGGTAGAAATGCCGGGCCACTCGATTTACAATAAATCCCGGAGCATCTGTACATAGCACAGGAGTTTTTTGCAGGTCCTCACAGAGTTGCATTAGCTTATCTGTAGCAGATGAAGAAGTATGTTTTCCTTTTACCACTTCCACCAGTTTCATTACCTGTGCAGGATTAAAAAAATGCATGCCTGCTACCCTTTCCGGGTGAGGCAATTTTTCCTGTAAAGAAGTAATGGAGAGAGAGGAAGTATTACTGGCAAGGATTGTATCTTCTGCATTTACCGCAGCAAGTTGTGTGAGTAAAGAAACTTTCGCTTCTTCTTTTTCAATAATGGCTTCAATGATTACCGGAGCTACGCAATCTGTAGGTTCTTGCGTATATAAAATCCTGCTCCTGATTTCATCGGCTTCTCCAGTTCCTATCTTTTTTTTAATCAGGAGATAATCAAGGTTTTTATTGACAGCTGCTTTTGCTCTTTCTAAGGCATCGGCATTAATGTCAAATAAAATTGCCTCTACCTCATGCTGTGCAGCAGATAATGCAATTCCACTACCCATTGTGCCCGCACCAGCCACCACTATTTTCTTTATCATAGTACAAAAATAAAAAACTGCCGCAAGTAAGTAGCTTTTTTATTAGCAACCTCCTGCGACAGTTATATAAGTGAAGACGAAAATTATTGATTATCAGCTTCAGCTTTTGCTTCAGCTTTCATTTTTTCATTTGCTGTGATAGCAAACTCTACCCTACGGTTCAATGCACGATTTTCTGCATTGGTATTATCCACTTTAGGCTGACTTTCACCATACCATTTTGAAGTAATCCTGGTTGCCCCTACCCCCTGATTCCTCAGGTAATTTCCTACTGCCTCTGCCCTTCTTTTACTCAATAACATATTCGATTCATCAGATCCTACATCATCTGTGTGTCCTTCTATCAGGATATCAGTTTCAGGATATTGAGCAAACACTTTTTGAAGTTTCTGTAACGCTAATTGAGAATTAGATGAAATATTATATTTACCTGTAGCAAAATAAACACCCATTGCGCTTCCATCAGGGTTTTTTTCATCAAATGTTACGCTGATACCTTCTCCTATACGCTCTACCTGGGCACCTGGTATTTCTGTTTTGATCTGCTCGGCCTGCTTATCCATTTTGCTTCCTATTATTCCACCAGCTACACCACCAACTGCTGCACCGATAATAGCACCAAGTACTGTATTACCTTTTTTACCCACATTGTTTCCTATAACTCCTCCAATTACTGCTCCACCTGCAGTTCCAACTGCTACACCCTTGTCCCTGTTGCTGGCATTTCTAACCGTCTCGCATCCACTTGCTACCATCATTACTGATGCAAGGATCATAGCTGTATTTCTAAATAAATGTTTCATTGTTTTGTTGTTTTTGGTTTTATGAAAAATGATTGATGTTATTATATCACAGGATACTATTATTGTCTATGTTTTAATTAAGTTTTATAAAATTGAAAATAAAAGCTGCAGGCCTTCCCTCAAAACTAATTTCCTCTTTTAACTGCATCATATTATTATTCAGCTGAAGAATAGTGAACCTATAGCCTGTATCGTCAAGGATCTCCTTTTTATTGATATCAAGTTTTTTGAATTGCAATTGTTGTATGCCTGTAGCCGGCTCATATATACTCCAACGAAAATCCCGCTGCAATGCTGAACAGCCAGATCCGAGGCTGGAAAGATTGTAAGTGCCGAGATTATTCCCCGTTTTGAAATTCCAGGTACTACCTATGAAGCAATTAAAATCTGCTTCATTGAACAAGGTAACTTTTACGTTGCCTGTAATCCCCTCTGTAGTGATTGTTTCAAGCTGCCAGTTACCGCCAACTTGTTGGTCATATTTACGTGCAGTACGGCTGCTACTGCATGCAGCTAAAATAATAGAAGCTGCAATAAAAAAGGTAAGAAGTTTAAGTTTCATCGAATAAAGAATTTATGATTGACCCTTATAATTTCAATTTTGATGCCAAGACTAATTTTATATATATAGATTGAGGAAATCTATTGAAAGATGAACCTCCGATAGAACTGAAGTAAAAAATATTAAACTCCTGCAAATTGTTGCAGAAAACGCACATCATTTTCGCTGAACAATCTCAGGTCTTTTATTTGGTAAAGCAGCATTGTAATTCTTTCTATGCCCATTCCAAAAGCAAAACCTGTGTATTTGTTGGAATCAATTCCACAGTTCTCCAATACATTAGGGTGTACCATACCACAACCGAGAATTTCTACCCAACCGGTTTTTTTACACACGCTACAACCTTCTCCACCACAAATCAGGCAGCTGATATCCATCTCGGCACTTGGCTCTGTAAAAGGAAAATAAGAGGGCCGAAACCTGACATTCACAGATTCTCCAAACATTTCTTTTACAAAAAAGTAAAGCGTTTGTTTCAGGTCTGCAAATGAAACTTGCTCTGCAATATAAAGACCTTCTACCTGGTTGAAGAAACAATGCGCCCTGGCGCTAATGGTTTCATTTCTATAAACACGTCCGGGGCAAATAATCCGTAGGGGAAGTTTTCCTTTCTGCATTTCCCGGATCTGTACGCTACTTGTATGTGTGCGCAGTAGCCATACCGGGTTTTCATTTACATAAAAAGTATCCTGCATATCCCTGGCAGGATGATCTTCTGGTAAATTAAGTGCATTAAAATTATGCCACTCATCTTCTATTTCCGGGCCTTCAGCCACAGAAAATCCCAGGGTTTGAAAAATGGAAATGATTTTATTTTCAACAATACTTATCGGATGCCTGGTGCCGATAAATGACTCCGGTGCCGGCAGGGTTACATCTATACTGTTTTCAGTAGAAGCAGTTTTTTTTATGGCGTCCTGGTAAGTCTGAAAAGTCTGTTCAACGTATTGTTTGAATTCATTGAGCAATTGGCCGGCTTCTTTTTTCTGATCCACAGGTACATCTTTCATTTCGCTCATGATCGTTTTCACCAATCCTTTTGTACCAAGGTATTTTATCCGGATAGCCTCAATGTCTGCAGCATTGTCTTTTTTTTCTGCTGCAAGCGCATCTTTATTCTCCTGAATCCGGGACATTATTTTTTCCATGCGGCAAAGTTAGGAGATATGGGAGAAAGAACTGGGAGAGAGTACTTAGTATTGAGTACTTAGTACTTAGATTTCAGCCTGGCGAGATAAGTCTTTCGGATAGAATTTTGTAAATGACTTTGCGCAATTACCAAAACGAGGAAATGATAACGAATTTTAAAATCTTTAACTAAACCCAAAATGAAAGCAATGTAGGGAACGCATAATTTTAGTGCTTAAACCAAACTTTATATGAACGCCGAATCCGGTGGATTTTTTACAAGCACTACACTCTTTAAAACATCCCTGCTCACCGTTGCACTCAGTGCAATTTATGTGTACGAACCCAGTAGAAAACATTTTATCCCAGCCCCGGCTTCTCCCCCACAGGAGAAAAAATCCGTGACGGCAAAGCCCAAAGCTGAAAAAACAATCCAGGTAAAAAAGAAAAAGACCATTTACCTAACTTTTGATGACGGACCAAATGCCGGCACAAAAAAAGTAATGGACATTTTGCAACAGGAAGATATTCCTGCAACCCTGTTTCTCATTGGAGAACATGTGTATGGCAGCAAAATGCAAAAGGATATTTATGATAGCTTATTGCTGAGTCGTCATATAGAACTAGCCAATCATAGTTTTACCCATGCCTGCCACAATAGTTACGAGGCATTTTATAACAATGCAGATACAGTGACAAAAGATTTTCAGCGCTGCGCAGATAGCCTTCATTTTAGTAACAGTATTGTAAGGACACCAGGGAGAAATATCTGGCGGACAGAAAATGTAAACGTAACCGACATTAAGAAAAGCAAAGAAGCTGGTGATAGTATTCGCAGCAAAGGCTTTATTGCCCTTGGCTGGGACGTGGAATGGCATTTCACCAAAACACAACACCTGGTACAATCTGACTCTCTTATGATTAATGAAATAGACAGTGCATTTGCAAAAAACCTGACTAAAAATAAAAATGCACTGGTGTTATTGGCTCACGACCGCAGCTTTCTTTCTCCTGAAGACAGCGGTGCCTTGCATAATTTAATAAAGAAGCTGAAACAAAAAGGAGATTATGCTTTTGAAACAGTGAGCAGCTATCCCGGTACCAATTAAAAATTAATAACCGAAATTTTATCAGTTTTAAAAGCCTTTGTATTGTAGGATTATGTAATTTTAAATCTTACAAAAAAATCAATCATACCTATGGCTTTATTTAAATCGGGCAACCCTGCCTTATCTGAAAAAAGATTTTCTTCTACTGTATTGCAAGATGCAATCAGTTTTGAAAATGCAATGACTGTACAAGGAACGATGCAGAAGTTTGGTTTCATGTTCATCATGTTACTGAGTTCGGCATTCTATAGCTGGAAAGAATTTGCAGATGGCGGAAATGTACAAACACTCATCTGGACCGGACTCATCGGCGGCCTGGTACTTGCTATTGCAATGGTGGTCAAAAAAGAATGGTCACCCTACCTGGCTCCATTGTATGCATTGATGCAAGGTCTTTTTCTTGGTGCTATCTCTGCATATTATAATTATGCTTTTGCCGCAGCTGCACCTAATATTGTTATTAATGCAGTAGGTCTTACCTTCTGTGTTGCAGTGGGCATGTATCTTTTATATAGTTTTAAAATTATTCGGGCTACAGAAAAATTTAAATCGGTAATTATTGCAGCAACAGTTGGTATTGGATTGTTCTACCTGATGGTAATCATTCTTCGTGCTTTTGGTGTAGGAGGTTTTGCTTTTCTACATGAAGGCAGTGCAATTGGAATAGGCTTCTCAGTATTTGTTGTAGCTATTGCTGCACTAAACCTTATCCTTGATTTTGACATGATAGAAAAAGGGGCAGAAATGGGAGCCCCGAAATATATGGAGTGGTATGGTGCTTTTGGATTAATGGTAACGCTGGTATGGCTTTACCTGGAGATACTTCGTCTGCTAAGTAAAGTAAGCAGCAGAAATTAATTTAATTTTTAGTTTACTAAAAAGCGCCGCAATTGATTTGCGGCGCTTTTGTTTTGTGGATAATCGTTTTCTACTCCTCCCGTCTTGTAATTGCCGAGGGCTGTATCCTTAGAGGTAGGTGCAGCGTCTCTAAGGATTTCTTTAATTGTCAAAATTGTAGTGACTGAGACTTAGTCTCAGTTTTATTAGCCAATCCGCAGAGCGCTTCGCTGAACTCTACGGATAGAAGATGAACTCTACGGATAGATGATGAATTCTAAGGAGAAAGAATGATTTCTTTTCACTACCGTCAAGTAGATTTCCGAGGGCCCTATCCTTAGAGTTAAGCGCAGCGTCTCTAAGGATTTTTGTAATGAGATTCAGACTCTGTCTGAATTAGGCGACTGAGACTTAGTCTCAGTTTTATTGACCTATCCGTAGAGCACTTCGCTGAACTCTACGGATAGAATAAACTCAATAGTGAAAATTTCTATTCCCTTCCATCGAGCAGATTTCCTAATCCCCCAAGGATGCTACCCTCTTCTTTTCTGCCACCGGTTTGTGGTGCATATTGAAGTATGCGACCAGCCAATCTGCTGATGGGTAAGGATTGCAGCCAAACTGTTCCGGGACCTGTCAGTTTTGCAAAAAATAATCCTTCGCCGCCAAACATCCAGTTCTTTACGCCACGTACCATTTCCACATCGAAATCTATGTTTTGCGTATACGCTACTACGCAACCGGTATCTACTTTTAGGATCTCGCCATGCTGCAATTCTTTTTTCATTACATATCCGCCGGCGTGAGCAAATGCAAGTCCATCACCTTCCAGCTTCTCCATAATAAAACCTTCTCCGCCAAAAATACCTGTGCCCAACCTGCGCTGAAATTCTATCCCAATGCTTACTCCTTTTGCAGCACAGAGAAATGCATCTTTCTGTGCGATGATCTTTCCCCCATGTTCTTTAAGATCAAATGGAATGATCTTGCCAGTGTAAGGCGCTGCAAAACTCACCTTTTTTTTGCCATGGCCTATATTGGAGAATGCAGTCATGAAAAGACTTTCGCCGATCAGTAATCTTTTACCGGCTCCCAGGAGTTTTCCAAGAAAACCCGATTGTTCTTGCTTATCGCTTCCATCTCCAAAAATTGTTTGCATCGCTATCCCATCATCCATCATCATAAAGCTTCCGCTCTCTGCAATAGCAGTTTCATTGGGGTCTAATTCTATTTCTACGAATTGTAATTCTTCTCCGTAAATTTTATAATCTATCTCGTGGTTAGAATTCATCTTTTTAAGTTATAGTTAAAATTTATTTGCAGCCAAATTTATAAAAACCATTCAGTATTTATAAAGCCCAGCATTTTTATTTGATCTCATGTATTAATCATCCTTGCTAAATTTCTATTCTTACCCGGCCTTCGGGATCTTCGATTTTACTCTCGCCTTGCGGGATCTTCGATTTTTCCTCCCGCCTCGCGGGATCTTCGATTTTTACTGTTTACTTAAAGTACCAAACTTCTTCCACACCATGAACCAGGAACCATAAACCATGACCCATACACCCCTACTCCCCTCCCTTCACCCTGTTCTGCTCATCCGCTGCTCCACCAGATTTCCTTGATTTCAATCCCTTGATCGGCTTACCAAAACGATAATTAAAACCAATAGTGAACACACGGCTGTCACGGGATTGACTAAAGTCAGCCTGGGTTTGTGCAAAATTTAAATTACCTGTGACTTTCATAGGACCAAACATATCTCTTGCAGAAAGTTTGATTGAACCTTTTCCTTTCAGCACATCTTTTTTTACAGCTGCACCTGCCTGCCAGATACCATTCACTGTTACCTGGGCTTCTTTTGTGCGGGAGCGGTAGAATGCACTTAGCTCTGCACTCCAGCCATTCTTGAATTCAAATTGGTTATTGATATTTGCCATGTAATACGTTCCTTTTACCAAAAGATCTTTGTTCGCAGTAATGCCTTTAAAATCCTGGTAATTCAACTCATTATACATCATCGTTTTCCAGCCTTTCATTATTTGTTTTGTCAGGTTTACATTTAGGCTTAATGAATTACTGCTGCCATAATTATCCTTACTGTTGATAATATTGAAGCCTTCTTCTACAAACGCATTGTTGATCAGGTCTTTGTTATACCGGTAATTTACAGATGCATTTAAGAGACGTTTGTAGTTATAGGAAAGTTCCAGAACGTGTGCGTAGACTGGCTTTAGAAAAGGATTTCCACGGTCTGAGGTATATTTATCTATGAAATATAAAAATGGATTTAACGATTCATAATCCGGACGTTCGATCCTGCGGCCATAAGAAAATCCAAAATTATTATTATCATCTTTTTTATAACTAATGTAAGTCGTAGGAAAAAGATTGGTATATGACCTGCGGAAAGAACTGTCAGGATGCGTAGGTAAAGGATTGCCAAACTGATTGCCTTCGAGGTTAGTATTTTCTGCACGAAGTCCTGCCTGCAATCCCCATTTGTTGATCGACTTACTTAAACTTACATAAGCAGCATTGATATTTTCTTTGTAGGTAAAATGATTTGTTTTATCCCAATCTATTTTCTCAATGCCATTTTCTACGTTGTAATAATTAGCCATGTTATCTGTGTTTACATAACTGAACTTTACACCGGTTTCCATCTTGATTTCTCCTGGTAATTTTTGCGTGTAATCAACCTTTGCGCTGTATATATTTATATTAGAAGGAAGGTCACCTGAAAGTACATCTGAGTACAAAAGATTACCTGAAGGAGCCAGTACGCTATTCACAAAAAATTGGTCATTTCCTGAGTTGTATTTTATTATGTCAAAGTCAGCTGTAATTTCTTTGCCTGTGGTATCAATAGTATGGCGAACATTAAAATTTACTGCGCCATTGTGCCAGAAAGATTTTTCTCTGCGGGAGGCATCTACCATTGAATCCACTACACTCATGTTGTTCCTGAGTATACTAAGGCTTCCACCATTTTCCCTGTCTGGTGCTGAGAAGCCAGAAAAAACAATTCCTATTGTAGTATTTTTTGAGGCATAATAATCAGCACCAATTTTTGCACTGTTGTAGTAACGTTCATTTTGCTTAAAAGTTTTTTGTGCAAATGTTGAACTCAGGTTGTTATCTGCAGTAAAATATTTACGGTTGATGTCCAGTTGTTGACTTTCTCTTCTATAGTTTCCACCAAAGCTGCTGAATATATTGAACTTGTTTACCCTGTAATTCAACTGTAAGGAATTGTTGGTCTTGCTATAAATTCCCTGGCCATAAGCAACCGCAACTGAGCCATTAAATCCTTTTTGCTTTGTTTTTTTTGTTTTAATATCTATTATCCCAGAATTTCCTGCAGCATCATATTTTGCAGATGGGTTAGTCATTAACTCAATTTTGGAAATTGACGAGGCCGGCAGACTGCTTAGCAAACTGATGAGTTCTGTTCCGCTGAGGTAGGTAGGTTTTCCATCCATCATTATGGTTACCCCCTGCTTCCCTTTCAGCGAAATATTTCCGTCTTTATCTACAATAACACCCGGAGCTTTTTCCAAAACTTCTAGTGCGGTACTTCCTGTGCTGCTGATGAGTGCGTCTACGTTAAATACAGTTTTATCTATCTGCTGTTCTATTACCGGCTTTTTGGAAGTAACCACCACAGCAGCCATTTGCATTGCTTCCGGCTGTAGCATCCTGGTAGCAGCAGATACCTGCTTTGCGTCCTGGTCTATCACAAAAGGCCCTACCCAAGCTGTTTGGTAGCCGGTGGAAGTGATTTTTACCAGGTAAGATCCTTTATTGCTTACGGGTATGGTATAATTTCCCGCGGCATCGGCAACGGCAGTTTTAACCATTAAAGAATCGCTGGCTGCTAATAAAAAAATTGTGGAAGCAGGGTTTGTTTTACCTGAAATGACAGATTCTGTTTTTTGCTGGGCAAATGTAACTGTGCAAATAAATGCTACGATAAGGGTTGAAATAATTTTTTTCATGATTTTAAAAGTTTCAGTTCTGTTGATTAAATATTACTGAGCAAACGTAGGTACTATGTTTTACAAAGTACAGGGCATTGTAATGAACGGTAGAAATTTCTTATGAATGGTAATTTTTTGGTTTGGAATGAAATTGGATAAACCAGTAATAATAAATTGAGAGAGTGCATTACAAATTGTGGCAGCAATCTGTGGTTTGTTCAGACGCAAACCATGGCACTGCGATAATCGCTGATAATAGCAATTTGATAGTAAGCGTGTAAAAAAGGCTTAAATTGGTTTTCTTTAAAACAACAGAAAATAAGATGAAGAAGAATTTATTTGTCCTGGCTGTCTTCAGCCTGGTGACCACAACAGGTTTTGCCCAGGCAAAACTGGTAGAAAAAGTAGTAAAGAAAGGCAATGAACTGGTAATTCCATATGAGAAATATGTTTTACCAAATGGCCTGACGGTAATACTTGCAGAAGACCATAGTGATCCATTGGTGCATGTGGATGTGACCTACCATGTAGGAAGTGCCCGTGAGGAAATAGGGAAAAGCGGATTTGCGCATTTCTTTGAGCACATGATGTTCCAGGGAAGTGATAACGTAGCTGACGAGCAACATTTTAAACTGATCAGCGAAAGTGGTGGAACCTTAAATGGCAGCACCAACCAGGATAGAACAAATTATTACGAAACCGTTCCCAGCAATCAACTGGAGAAAATGCTTTGGCTGGAAAGTGATCGCATGGGATTTTTATTGGATGCGGTGACGCAACAAAAATTTGAAGTACAGCGCAGCACGGTAAAGAATGAAAGAGGTCAGAATTATGACAACCGACCTTATGGATTGGTGAGTGAATTTACCAGCAAGAACCTTTACCCTTATGGTCATCCTTATAGCTGGCTTACTATAGGTTATATAGAAGACCTTGATCGGGTTAATGTAAATGACCTGAAAAACTTTTTCCTGCGCTGGTATGGACCAAACAATGCAACGATAACTATTGGTGGCGACATAAAACCAGCTGAAACGCTGAAGATGGTAGAGAAATATTTTGGCAGCATCCCACGTGGGCCAGAGGTTACACCTACGGTTCTACCGGCGGTAAGTCTCCCTACAAACCGTTATGTTTCTTTTACCGATAATTATGCACGTGTTCCTATGTTATTAAAAACATACCCGACAGTAAAAGACTACGATAAAGATATGGCTCCATTGGCCCTTCTTGCACAGGTTTTAGGACAGGGAAATAATTCTATCCTATACCAGGAATTAGTAAAACCTCAGAAAGCATTAAGTGCTTCTGCTTTTAGCAGGTTGAGCGAACTGGCGGGTGAATTTAGTTTCCGCCTGATGCCTTATGGCGACAAAAGCCTGTCTGACCTGGACAGTATGCTCATGGCTGCTTTAAAAGTTTTTGAAGCAAGAGGAGTTACTGATGAAGACATAGAAAAATTTAAAGGTGGTATAGAAAGCCAGTATGTAAACAGGCTGCAGAGCGTGAGCGGAAAAGTTTCTCAGCTGGCAGCTTTTGAAACTTATACCGGCAACCCAAACCAGATCGGAAAATTGCTGGACATGTATCGTGCAGTTACAAAAGAAGACGTAATGCGGGTGTATAACCAATACATAAAAAACAAAAATGCAGTAACCGTAAGTGTGCTCACCAAAAAAGGAGATGCAACGGCTGCTATGTCTGACAATTATACTGTTGACACCTTGGGCTACAGCCGCCCGAATTATGGTTATAACGGTTTAAAATACAGTAAGGCAAAAGATAATTTCCAAAGAAAAACAGTGCCGGGACAAGGTAAAAATCCGGTGATCAAAGTGCCTGATTTCTGGAAGAAGAGCCTGGCAAATGGAATACAAATGATTGGTGCAGAAAACAATGAATTACCAATTGTACAACTTACTATAAAAATTCCGGGTGGCCATCTTGCAGAAGCTGCTGACACAAGTAAACTCGGCCTTTCTTCAATAACCGCCAGCATGCTGGAGGAGGATACCAAAAATTATACAGCAGAAGCAATGAGTGTTGCCCTACAAAAACTTGGCAGCAGTATCAATGTATACAGTACTGAGGATGATATCACTTACAGCGTTCAAATGCTGAAAAAGAATATTACCCCGACCATGGCTTTGCTGGAAGAAAAAATACTGCGGCCAAAGTTCACACAGGAAGCTTTTGACCGCATCAAAAAACAGCAAATGGAGGGTTTTAAACAAAAAAATTCCCAGCCTTC
>JBBQYS010000051.1:0-20700 GCA_038208485.1 Chitinophagales bacterium | reverse complement strand
ACTAAATCATTCTTTTGCTCCAAAATAAATTCATAGCGCTTTTTCATTTCGGTAAATGCTTCTATCGCCGTAGGATTGATCTCGCCGATATTTTCCAGGCGCTTGCGCATGCGTTCGTTCTTTTCCTGCAACTCTTCCAGCGGCGTATCGGTAAGTCTTTCTTCTTCCAGGATGCTGTCAATATCCACTTTGAATTCTACATTCAGCCTTTCTTTTATCCCGGCAAGTTGCAGCTTCAGGTCATTGAGTTTGTCTTTTATTTCTTCCAGCATATGATCAATGCCTTCTTTGCTTTTCTGCTTTTGCTTCAGGGAATTTTCTTTTGCGGTCAACTGGTTGCGGAGGTTATAATATTCCTGGTCAGCATTGTTTAGTTTCTTTTCTTCGGCTTCTTTATTCTGCAGCATGGTACGCACGAGGGCTTCGAGTTCCAGCAACGTAGTGTTGGTGCCTTCTATATTTCCGGAGGCATCTTCCAGTTGCTTGCTGCTACTTTCTACCTGTACTTTTAGTTCTTCCAGCTGGTTTTGTTTAAACACGAGTTCCTGCTTCAGCGCACTGATCTTGCTCTGCTGGCGGGTCAGGTTCAGGTTGCCTTCATTAAAGGAGGCAGACACTTTACTATAAGTTTGCTCTGCTTCTTCGTATTCGGTTTCTTGTCCCTGCAGGTTTTTTTGTACGGCTGCCAGGTTTGTATTGAAGGTACCGAGTTGCTCTCTTGTGGCGGCAATTGCTTCTGTATTTGCAGTAAGTTGTTTCTGCAATTCTGTAATGCGGTCGGTGCTTACTGTTTCCTGGTGCGCAAGGTTCTCTGTTTTATTTTGTAATGAGAAAACGGTGTTCGTCAGGTTGTTGATCTTCTGCTGCGTTTCGTTGATCTCTTTTTCTTTCAGCCCGGCATTGAAGTGGATCACTTCTTTGTGTTTCAGTTCCAGCCCCTGTTTCAGGTCGTTTACTATTTCCTGCTGTGCAGCAATGTCTTCCTGTAGTTTCTCCAGGTTCTTTGCACGGCCTATTTTTTTACCTTCGAAAATACCCACACTACCACCGGTGATGCTGTATTTTCCTTTTACAAATTTTCCTGTTTTCTCCAGGATGACTGATCCATTACTATTTTCTAATGCTTCTTCATTTTCTGCAATAAATACATTTCCCAGTAAATGAGCTGCAAGGTTTTTGTATTTCGCATCTACCTCCACAACTGACATAGCGGGCAGTGTATCCGTGGGTGTGACGTGGCTTTCCGGCTGCTGAAATTTATCCAGCATAAAAAAGTTTGCCTTGCCTTTTTTATGTTCATCCAGTAAATGCACAGCCTGCAAACCTTCCTGCAGGTTGTTGACTACATAATAGTTCAGGTATGGCTCCAGTACATTTTCTACTGCCGCACGGTAATTTTCTTTTACATAAATAATATCGCTGAGCAATGGTGCATTGTGGTTCCAGCCTGTGTTCTTGTGCAGGAATTTTACACTTTCCGGGTAACCTTCCATAGAATCTACCAGGCTTTTCAGCAGGTTGTATTCATTTTGTTTGGAGTCCAGTTTCCGGTTTTCTTCAGCGAGGTTAGATCTTATGCCTTCCAGTTCCTGCTGCGTTTCCAGGATCTGTTGTTTGATTTGTGCCTGCTGTACTTTCAGTTCTTCCAGCAATGTTTTTGCTTCTTCCAGTTCTGCATTTTTCTGCGTGTGTTCTTCTTTTAGCGTCGCAAGTTTCCCCTGCCTGTCAGCTTTCTCTTCTTCTATTTGTTTGATGCTGCGTTGCAGGTTTTGGATAGAGGTATCTGCTACCGCAACTTTCTTTTCTGCATCAAACTGGTTTCTTTGCAGTTCCTGGTTTTGTCTTCTCAGCGTATCTATGGAACCACGTTTCTCATCAAAGGTTTTGCGTTTTTGCTCTACTTCTTCTTTGAGGGAAACCAGGTTTTTTTCCAGTTCGGATATTTTTATTTCTTCGTCCTTTACCTGTTCTGTAGTAAATTTTATTCCTTCCTGCAGGCCTTGTAATTGTCCACCAGCTTTTTGCAGGAAATTATCGAGGTTCGATTTAGTTTCTTTCAGGTATTGCAGCCGCTGACCGGTCAGGTTTTTATCATTTTCTTTGGTCCGCACCTGGTCGAGCATCAGGTTGTATTCCTGCTGCATTTTCTGCAGGCCTTTTTCTTTTTCTACAAAAGCAAGTTTCTCCTGCTCAATTGCCGCATCTTCGGTAGCGATCGCTGCTTCGAGTTCCAGTCTTTTGTCTACTTCAGTTTTTTGTTTTTCGTTCAGGTCTTTGTAGGTAATGTTGAAACCTTCCAGTGCCGCTTTTGCCAGCTCAATGCTGCTTTCTTTGTAATCTTTCTTTATCTCAAAATACTTCTCCGCTTTTTTGGCCTGGCTTTCCAGGCTTTTCAGCTGGTTGTTTATCTCGAACAACAGATCTTCTATTCGGGCAAGATCCTGCTCAGTAGCATCAAGTTTTAGCTTGGCTTCTTTTTTTCTTGTTTTGTAAATCGTGATTCCGGCAGCCTGTTCCAGCATTTTCCGGCGGCTGTTCTCTTTGTCTTTGATGATGTCATCCACCATCCCTAATTCTATAATGGCATAGCTATCGGTACTGATACCGGTATCCATAAACAGGTTGTGTATATCCTTCAGGCGACAAGCCACATCATTTAGCCTGTACTCACTTTCCCCGCTTTTGTAATACTTACGGGTAACGGTTACGGTGCTAAATTCTGTTGGTAAGAGGTTCTTTGTATTCTCAAAAGTAAGGCTTACTTCAGCCAGTCCGCTGGCACTACGGGTCTTGCTGCCATTAAAAACCAGGCTCTCCAGGTTCTCACTCCTCAGGTTACTGATTTTATGCTCTCCTATTACCCAGCGGATGCTATCGATGATATTGCTTTTACCACAGCCATTTGGCCCGATCACACCGGTAATTCCTTCGTCAAAATTCAACACAGTTTTATCGGCAAAACTTTTAAACCCTTTTATTTCCAGACTTTTTAAACGCACGGATTATTTTATTATCTATAAGTGAAATCAAAAAAAACGAATCGCTGATTTAAGGCGCTCGAAGACGGCAAATATATTGATTTGGAAGCTGTAAATACGTTGAGTTATGAGCAGAAACCGGCTATTTATACACAAAACCTCCATGTAGTTGTGGAAAGATTCTTTTACCCCTGCTGTTAAATTTGGGGTAATAAATTCTATTTGAAACAAGTTGAAGTTTATGGAGGTATTTTTACAATTCAAAAAACAGAAAACTGTCTACAAGAAGACATTTTAATTTAATCTTAATCAATACATAATATAAGAAATACCCAACGATGAAATCATTATTACTTACGGCAGTGCTATTTACCACTTTTAATTCCTTTGCACAAACAGTTGTGCAGCAAGCCATTATTACCACTACTACCAATGTCATTGCCCCGGAAGAAGAAGCAATTGAAGAAATTGGTGCTAATCAGGGCCGAGGTGGAATGTTCAGGAATTTTGGAGATGGCGAAACTAAATCTATTACTTCTATAAAAGATAGTATGGTGAAAACGGTTATTAAAACTGACATGATGCGGAGTACTATCATCAGGAATAATAATTCTAAAGTGACCACTACCCTCACTGAACTGATGGGAAAGAAAACTGGTTATTATATGAACGATGATGACCAGAAGAATATGGGCAAGATAATGGATTCGATGATGAGGGAGAGATCTAAGGATACGAGTAAGCCAAGAGCTCCACGGGAAAAGAAAGTAGATATAGATTACAGCAGTAGTGACACCAAAAAAATCGCAGGTTATTTATGTAAGAAAGCATATATAGTGAAAACAAATTTCCTGGGTCAGAAAGATTCATTGGCTGTATGGTACACACCGGAGTTTAAAATAGAAAACCTGAGCAGCACAGGCGGCACAATGGGTTTTGGCAATACAACAAATGATTTTGAAAAAATCAACGGTTTTGTAATGGGTTATTCCAGGAAATTGCCCCGTGACCGTATGATGGAAGTGGAAGTGAATAAGGTAGATCTGAAAAAAGAAGTGGAAATGAAGGAGTTTGATATTCCAAAAGATTATGAGCTGAAGCCAATGAGTGAAATGCAGAATATGTTTGGTGGTGGCCGGGGTGGAGCTACGATTAGGATGAATTAGTAGGAAGTAAAAAATTAAAAAAGGGCTGTCTCATGATTTGAGGCGGCCTTTTCTGTTTTAGGTTTATAAATCTACTGACAACAATCTATGTAATAAATGCTTTGAAGAAAATGCTTGTGTATTGGTGATGATGCATAGAACATATATATACACATTCAACCCTTTCAGGGTCGTGTTCAACCGTTACAATCTTTCTATAAACATACCAACCCTTCAGGTTCGGAATAGATATATTAGAATCATTCCAGACCATGACCATCCTTGCAATCTTGGATTTAAACAACGGGATCAAGACCAACTTATTAGTTTTCCGGCGAACACCAGGATCCCCAAGGGATCAAATGTTTATAGACATGGAACGAACGGAGAAAACGACCCTGAAGGGGTCGCTTGTGAATGAACCGGTTGAATGTTAAATAGCTCTAGATAAAACCCAGCGTGAGAACAATTAATAGCTTGTAACCTAGAATGGTTTGAACAAAAATTTTTCTTTAGAAAAAATGGCTACCTAATGGCAGCCATTTTAATTGATTTTTAATTTGTTATAACTTATATCTAGATAACTACTGCAGTTCTGAGTTTCTGGTATTCATCTGCTTTAGCCTTGTTTCCTGTGATGTCATATACGTCCATCAGGTAGCCTAAAACATTCTTTTTAGTCGCTCTGTCACCAGAGGTTGTTTCAGGTAGCTTATTGTAGTGAGCTATTACTTTTTCAGCATAAGGAACAACTTCGAGGAATGCTGCATCAGTTTTCTTTTTTAATTCGGCCTTAGCTTTTGGATCTTTTGCCATAGACAAATCTGTGCTTAAATCTGCAGCAATATTATACTTGTGGTTGGTCATTAGCAATAAACCATCAATCCCTTTATCATTGGCAATCGCCTGGTTAAGCACTTCTGTAAGTCTAATTTTGGTAGCTTCCGGATCCTTTGGACGCTCTTCTCCCCTTGCGTATAGGCTATTATACATATCCGCCCCGTAGTTATAAGCCATGGCAAAACTGGTAGGATTACCTTTCAGTATCTCATCATATTTAGCAAACTTGGCAGCCATGTCTCCACCAGCCGCAAGCTTTACTTCATATCCGTCCCACGCATCATTTGCAGGATATAATTGTCTTGCTTTTGCAAGAATTTTTGCTGCATTCTCTTTATCACCTTTCCTTACATAATGATCAACCAAAACTTCATATATCTGTTGGTTAGTTTCACCACCGATATTTGCATCTGCAAATTTCATATAAACATTCATGGCTGATGCTGTATCTTTTGCATTATAAGCAGCAATTGCCATGTTCATCGTTAATGAAGTATCAAAAGGAGAAAATTTAATTTCATCATAGGTGTATCCTTTGGCTTTTATAAAATCTTCCAGCTCCATTGCTTTTTTAAACCCGGTATAAGAACCGGAGAAATTTTTGCTGTTGAACTGGCTCACTCCAAGGTTATAATATCCATCATATAAAATTAGGTAAGGACGGTATTTATCCTCCTTCATCATTACATCTTTAGGATCCAAAGTCTGTGCTTTTATGAAAGCATCGTATGCTGTGTTTTTCATTGCAAGTGACTGATCGAAACTTAATGTAGAATCAACAGAAAGCTGGTTATAGATCTGGCCTTTATAATACCAGGCCTCACTGTTGGAGGCATTAGCAGGCACTGCAAGGAAGTTATTCACCTCGGTCTGAGCCTCCTTATACTTATTGGTATACAAAAACTTCTTTACATCTTTTAATGACTGAGCCAACAGGCTGCTACTAACAAGAATAAAGAAAGAGAAAAAGAAAATTTTTTTCATGTCTGTTTTTTTTGGTGGCAAACTACATTCAAAATAAATATTTTACGTTGAATTCTGTTCTTTTTTTAATTTTTTTTGGTTAATATTTGCTTCTATCTGTTCCAGTTAATTGCTTACAAATATGGCATACAATCCTGGTAAAATTAAGCTTTTTTTCCATTCGCCTATTTTTCATAAATCATGCCATTGTGAGAATGATTTTAGTTTTATGAAGGCGGCAGGAAACATTAACAGGTTATATCAAGTAAATTTACATTTTCAGTATTTAATTTATATTCTTCAGCATTGATCAGCCAGCAATCCATACAACAGTTACTTAGCAGAATAGATATCATTGATATAGTGGGCAGTTTTGTAAACCTTAAAAAGAGAGGCGCAAACTACCTGGGACTCTGCCCTTTTCATAATGAAAAATCTCCTTCATTTACTGTATCACCTTCCAAGGAAATCTACAAATGTTTTGGGTGCGGTAAAAGTGGCAACTCCATTGGTTTCCTGATGGAACATGAGAAGTATAGTTATGTAGAATCTCTTCGCTGGCTGGCGCAAAAATACAATGTAGAACTGGAGGAAACAGAAACTACTCCTGAGCAAAAACAGAAAGTACAAACCTCAGAAAGCCTCTTTATCATTAATAATTTTGCCCGTGATTTTTTTGCAGATGCGCTATTTAATACAGAAGAAGGGCAGGACAATGGATTGAGTTACCTGAAAGAAAGAGGATTCCGGGAAGATATTATTAAGAAGTTTGAGATTGGGTATGATCCGCAGAGCGGACATGCATTTGCAGATGCGGCAAAAGATGCAAAATATGATGAAGAGCTGCTACTCCAAACCGGACTTGTGGTAAACAGGTATGATAAGCTGCAGGATAACTACCGGGAAAGGATCATCTTTCCTATCCACAACCAGAGCGGAAAAGTAATGGGTTTTGGTGCAAGGGTTTTGAGTAGCAATACTAAAGCACCAAAATATATCAATACCCCGGAGAATGAAGTTTACTCAAAAAGTAAAATTCTATATGGAACATATTTCGCCAGGCAGGCCATTGATAAAGCTGATGAATGCCTGCTGGTTGAAGGATATACAGACGTGGTAAGCCTGCACCAGGCAGGCATTGAAAATGTGGTGGCAAGTGGTGGTACTTCTCTTACGCCCGATCAGCTTCGACTTATAAAAAAATACACAAAGAACCTGACCATTATATATGATGGTGATAGTGCCGGTATTAATGCAGCCTTACGTGGACTGAACCTTGCTATTGAAGAAGGGCTTTATGTACAACTATTACTTATTCCTGATAAAGAAGATCCGGATAGTTATGTAAATAAAATAGGCACTACAGCTTTTAGGGAATTTGTACAAAATGAGAAAAAAGATTTTGTGATATTTCAACTGGAAGTGGCGCTGAGCCAGGCAGGAAATGACAGTACCAGGAAAATGGAAATAGTAAACGAGGTGGCAGACACTATTTCCCGCATCAATAAAACTGAAGAATTTACCCGCCGCCAGGATTATATAAAAACGGTTGCCCAGAAATTAAAAATAGATGAAGAGGGATTTAATAACCTGGTAAACAAACTCATCAGGGATAAGATTTTTAAAGACCAGACAAAGACTGAGCGGCAAAGTTTTGATGAAAGCACACTGGAGCCTGAAGACAAACAACAGGAAGAATTTGACTTGCTGGTAAATGATGACAGCAAGTATGAGCGTGGACTAATTAGGGTTTTACTGGAGTATGGCTTGAAGCCATGGAATGAAGAGATCACAGTTGCTGATTACCTGATAAAAGAAATAGAGGAAAATGAATTAGACAAAATGATGCAGGAAGAATTACTGACCAGCATCTACCTGATCTATAAAAAAATGTATCATAAAGATGAACATCCGGTAACAAAGCATTTTCTTTATCACCCGGATGAAAAAATAAGTGCCTTAGTGGTAAAGGCAATGGGAATTCCATTGGAAATAAGCCCAAATTGGGATACCCATTATGATGGAAAAATCCTGAAACCGGAAGACATGTACAAGGAAGAAGTGAGCTCCACTCTTCAATATTTAAAGCTAAAAAAATTAAAGCAGCTGATATTGGAAAATCAGCAGTTATTGGAGACGGCTACAAAAGCAGATGATCAGTTGCTGTATATGCAAACGCATCAGCACCTCAAAGCAATTGAAAAAGCCATTACCAAAAACCTGGGAATGGTGATCGTAAAATTGTAAGGGAATATTTTAGTCCTCTAAGACAGCTTCCAATTTCTTGGGAGACTTAACGGTTTTTTTAACCGGAATATCTATTTTATTTAAGCGCATTGCAGACCAAACAGAATCCAAATCTACCTGGTGAATTGGTGTAATACCGAATTGCTCAAGGCAATGCCAGTTAGCATCACGGAGAAGGTCACTTGCTATTTTAGAGGTCACTTTGGGGAAAGCGATCCAGAAATTAGCATCAGTTGATAGAGATGGAACAACATCATTCAGAATGGAGGTCAGTTGCTTTTTGTTAACTGCAAAAACTAAAGCAAAATCTATTTTCCGACTGCGCAAAAGTGGTGTGACACTTTTGGCAAAACTTAGTTTGAGAAATTGTTTTTCAATAGAAGAGGGAAGTCCTTGAATCAAGAGGTTCTTTTCTTCACCCATTTGCAATTTTTCTAACATAGTTTCTAAGGCCATATATAAAATGTAGTTTTAGTGAACAATAAAATAAGGCAAGTGTCGTTGTTCCGGAATTAAAAATATGTGCAAAAGTACAAAATTTTACACATAGCACCAAGAAAAAGAAACCCCCTGAATTTTCAGGGGGTTTCTTTCATGATATTTTTATTCAATTTTTTATTTCTTCATTGGTTTGTAATACCTTAAAGCTTCAGGCATTAGCCTCTTCAGTTCTGCTATCCGGTTTCCATCAGCTGGGTGTGAAGACAAAAATTCTGGTGGTTTACCTGCACCATCAGCTGCTGCCGCCATTCTTTTCCAAAATGGTATGGCTTCCTGAGGATTATAACCAGCTATTGCTGCAAAAATCAACCCGTAATGATCAGCTTCATATTCCTGCTTCCTGGAATTTGGTAGCAAAACGCCAACTTGTGCAGCAGGTGCAAATACACTATTAAAGATGTTGTTTGCCTGTGCTTTATTTTGAGTAAAAATATTTCCGGCTACCTGCAGACCTTGTGACAGGGCTACCTGGCTCATTCTTTCATTACCATGATGCGCTACGGCATGAGTTATCTCATGACCCATTACTACTGCAAGTGCTGCTTCATTTTGTGTAATTGGCAGCAGACCCGAATATATTACTACTTTACCCCCCGGCATACACCAGGCATTTACCTGTGGGTCATTCACTAAATTAAATTCCCATTTGTATCCTTCCAGCTGCCCTGTAAGGCCTTTGCTTGCGTAATATGATGTGATGGCTTGAGCAATCCTCGCTCCTACTCTTTTTACCATTTCTGCATCCCTGCTATTAGAACTGCTGACTACTTTAGCCTGGCTTAAAAAAGATTGGTATTGATTAACAGCTTCCGCTTGCAAAGTGCTTTCAGGAAATAATGATAGCTGGCTACGTCCGGTAATTGCATTCGTACTACATCCTATGATGATGGCAGGAATAACGATTAAGGTTAAAAATAGTTTTTTCATAATATATTTATTGTTTAATAGCCTATGGACGATGAATAAACTCAGGCGTTTAATAGTAAAATGCTAAAGAATATAATCCATACCATGGGCTATCCCACAATAAACAATTGCCGTACCAAAAAATGAAAAGTTTTAATTCTTATTTGTTCTTGTTTTTTCTTCTATCCCTATGCTTTAATATTGGCACCCGGCTTTCTACGCCACGAAGAATTCTGCCTATGTTTTTTTGATGGGTAAGAATAACCATCACAGCAACAAGACAAGCAAATACTCTATAGAGAACAACGTCGTCATTCCAGATCCAGAGTACACAAACAGGCAACATAACTGAAGCTAGTATAGAACTTAAAGATACCCAACGGGTAAGAAATAATACAAGTAAGAAGACACCAACACAACTTAATGCTATAACAGGTTGCATGGCCAGTAACATTCCGAATAATGTAGCAACCCCTTTTCCACCCTTAAATTGAGCAAATAGTGGGAATACATGACCAAGCACTGCCGACAAACCGAGACCGATCATAAAATGAGTACGGGCAAATTCATCATTGAGGTAAAACGGAAGGAAATTATACAAGGCAATTGCAAATGCACCTTTCATAATATCAAAGATCATAACCAGTGTACCGTATTTTTTACCTAAGACTCTGAAAGTATTTGTAGCACCCATGTTACCGGATCCATAATCTCTTATATCAATATCAAAATAATGCCTGCTCACTATTAATGCAGTGGGTATTGAGCCAAGCAAATATGCAATTATGATTAATATTACTTCATTCATAGTGGGAAACAAATATAAGAAAGATATTTTCTTTTATTCCTAATCAGCTACAACTCTTTCTCCTTCAATATATTGAGCTTTTATAGCAATCCAGCCATTTTTATCCTTCACTTGAATTGTTTTAAGATGCGCTGTCTTGAGAAGCTCAAGAAAATTTTCTCTGTCACTCACCAGCAAACCACTGAAAATAATCATTCCATTAACTCCGCAGCAAGTTACTATTGCCTTTAAATTTTGTTTCAACACATTTAAATTAATGTTTGCCAGGATAACATCTGCTCTATATTCAGGATCTATTTTTTCTGCTTTAAACACATTGATCTTTATACAATTATTTGCAACAATATTTTCACGGGTATTGGCGATACTCCAATCATCATTATCTATTGCGATAATATTTGTTGCACCGCATTTCTCCGCAAGAATGGCCAGCACGCCAGTTCCCGTACCGAAATCGAGGACTGTTTTATTTTTAAAATCTACTTCCTCCATTAGAGTAATCACAAGAGAAGTAGTAGCATGATGGCCGGTTCCAAAACTCATTTTTGGTGTTATGATGAGGTCATGTTTTACCGAAGATATTGGTTCGTGAAAACCTGCTCTTACTGCTGCAAAGTCACTAACGATTACGGGTTCAAAAGATGACTCCCATTGTTCATTCCAGTTTTTTTCTTCAATGGTGTTTTCAGTAAAAATGACTTCAGGAAATAATTCTCTTACAGAATCCAAAGAATTTCCTTTCAATTTTTCAGAAGAAATATATGCCTTTGTTTCTTTTCCGGTTTCATCAAAACCTTCGAAACCTTCACCAGCCAATAACGCAATGATGACCTCATTAATATTTTTATCGGGAGTAGAAAATTGTATTTCAGTAAAAGTCTGCATGTGAAAAGTTGATTTAATAAAAGGAAATTAAAGAAGGTTTCGTTGGACAAATCAATTTTAAAAAAAATCGTTTGCAAATTTATAGTCAGGCATTTTCAAGTGCAGCAATATCCATTTTTTTCATTTTCATCAATGCATCTATCACCCTTTTTCTTTTTTCAGGATCTCTCATTAATTCATGAAGTGCGGATGGAACAATTTGCCAGCTTATTCCGTATTTATCTTTAAGCCAACCACATTGGCCTGGCTCGCCATCACTGCTAAGCTTGTCCCAGTAGAGGTCTATTTCCCTTTGATCCTTGCAGGATACAACAAAAGAGACGCCTTCATTAAAACTAAAACCATGATCATATGAACTATCAAATGCAATAAACGGGTGCCTATTTAAGGTAAATGTACCATGCTTAATATTATCTTCTTTGTCATTTTCACCCGCTTCATATTTATTTAGTTGATCAACTTCAGATTCAGGAAACAGATCAACATAATATTTTATAGCTTCTTCTGCTTTACTTGACACCGCTCCTGTAAACATGAATGCCGGTACAATTTGTTGCGCTTGTTTTTGCTCAGGCTTTAAAAATAGTTGCCAGCTTACACCGTATTGATCTTGTACCCATCCGTATTTCTCACTCCAGGGATATTTATTCAATTCCATTAAAACCTGTCCACCTTTAACCAATTTGTTCCAGGTATAATCTATTTCTTCTTCATTATTTACAAAGACAAAAAATGAAACAGCAGGATTAATCTTATAATCAGGACCACCATTCAGGCACATAAACTTTTCATTTGCAGCAGCAAAAGTGATGACCAAATTATTCTCATCCAGGATCCTGCAATCCTGGAACACATTGCAATAAAACACTGTAGCTTCTTTGGCCTGACCATTAAACCAAAGGCAGGGATAGATATTTTGTGGCATACATAAAATTTAGAAATTCAATTTACTCATTCCCTATTTTGCTTCAAAAAAAAACCGTTATCAAATATTTCTGATAACGGTTAATTAATATGAATGAACAGGAATTACTCTCCTTGTGCAGGTTTAGATTGTGGTTCTGGTTTTGGCATCAGTGCCTTACGGCTAAGTTTAAACTTACCAGTACGCTGATCAACCTCCAGCAATTTAACTTTCACTTTATCACCTTCTTTAAAGATGCCGTCCATTGTTTCCAGTCTCTTCCAGCTTATTTCACTAATGTGTAACAGTCCTTCTTTCTTAGGCAAAAACTCTACAAATGCGCCAAAATCTTTGATACTTTTTACTGTTCCTTCATAAGTATCTCCTACTACAGGTACAGCTACAAGTCCATTGATCCAGGAAAGTGCCCTATCGAGTCCAGCTTTTTCTTTACTGAAAATACTTACTTCACCCTGGTTGTTCACCTCTTCTATATTCACTGTAGCACCAGTTTCCCTTTGTATCTCCTGTATCACTTTACCACCTGGCCCTATCACAGCACCAATGTATTCTTTATCTATAATTATTTTCACCATTCGTGGCGCATGTGGTTTTACCTCAGGTCTTGGCTTAGTATAACACTGCTCCATAGCATCCAGGATGTGCATCCTTGCATCATTTGCCTGGGCAAGCGCCTTGCGCATTACGTCCATGCTAAGGCCATCTACTTTAATATCCATTTGCACTCCGCATATTCCATCACGGGTACCTGTTACTTTAAAATCCATATCTCCAAGATGATCTTCATCACCAAGGATGTCGGTCAGTACAGCAAACTGATCACCTTTAGAAATAAGTCCCATGGCTACACCACTTACATGTTTTTTCATTGGTACACCGGCATCCATCAGGGCAAGTGAACCGGCACAAACAGTAGCCATAGAAGATGAACCATTACTTTCCAGGATATCACTCACTACCCTTACAGTATAGGGATACTCAGAACCAGGCATCATTTTCTTTAAAGAACGCAATGCAAGGTTACCATGACCTACTTCCCTGCGGCCAACACCACGCATCATTTTCACTTCGCCGGTACTGAATGGTGGGAAATTATAATGTAAAAAGAATTTAGAATAAGCAGATGAATGAGCACTTTCTATTAAAAGTTCATCTAAAGGGGTTCCTAAGGTAACAGAAGTAAGTGACTGGGTTTCACCTCTTGTGAACAAAGCAGAACCGTGCGGAGTTGGAAGAACATCAATCTCCATTTCCAGCTGACGAACCTGGTCAGTTTTTCTACCATCAAGTCTTACTCTGTCATTTAGGATCATATCCCTGATGACATCATATTGAAGATCGTGGTAGTAATGCCCGATTAATGCAGCATCTTCTTCTGGCATTTCCTCAGTAACCAAAGCTTCCTTTAGTTCTGTAGATAATGCTTTGAAAGCATCAATTCTGTCATGTTTTGCAGAGGAAGCAGTTGCTATTGCATGAACTTTATCCTTCGCATATTCATAAACTTTTTCTTTTATCTCTTCATTGCGATAAGGTTTTTCGTATTCTCTTTTTGCTTTCATTCCCACAGCATCCCTAAGTTGTTCCTGTGCTTTAATCTGAATTCGGATGGCATCGTGAGCAAGTTCTATAGCTTTGATCAGGTCTTCTTCCTGGCATTCGTTTGCTTCACCTTCTACCATCATAATATTCTTTTCGGTAGCGGCTATTAAAAATTCAAGATCTGATGTAGCGAGTTGCTCACGGGTAGGGTTTACGATAAAGTCTCCATTCACCCTTCCTATTCTTGCTTCACTTATGATCTCCTGGATAGGAATATCACTTACTGCAAGTGCAGCTGAGGCTGCAAGGCAGGCAAGGGAATCAGGCATCACCTGGTCGTCGCTGCTTAGAAGAGACACTAAAACCTGAACATCACATAGATAATCATCAGGAAATAACGGACGAAGGGCCCTGTCTATCAATCTTGAAGTAAGAATTTCGTAATCATTTAACCTGGCTTCTCTTTTAAAGAATGAGCCCGGGATTCTTCCTGCACTACCAAATTTCTCCTGGTAGTCTACAGAAAGTGGAAAAAAGCTTTGACCTGGTCTTGGTTCTTTGTTGGCTACAACGGTAGCAAGCAAAACACAGTTTCCTTGCTTTACTGTAACAGCACCATCTGCCTGGCGTGCTAGTTTGCCTGTTTCTATAGTGACCTCACGGCCTCCGCCAATATCAAAGGTTACTGATTTTGGGTTTAATAATGACATGTATTATGGTTTGTGCCCGCCAATGGCGAAGCCTGTAAATAGAAATGACCATAACAAATAATCCCAACGGCGTAAAACAGTTGGGAATATTTGTTGATCAGTTCATAAAAATTTTATTTGCGGAGGCCTAATTTCTCGATAAGTGCCCTGTAACCTGTAAGGTTATGCTTGCTAAGGTAGCTAAGCAAACGCTTACGCTGTCCTACCATCATCATAAGACCACGCTGACTGCTAAAGTCTTTCTTGTTAGTCTTCAAATGGCTGGAAATGTGGTTGATACGCTCAGTAAGATGAGCAACCTGGGCTTCAATAGAACCGGTGTTTTTTTCCGAACCACCAAATTCTGCAAAAAGATTTTTCTTTTTTTCTAAAGTTAAATGCGACATTAATTTGTTTTTTTGTAAAACGCTGTGTTTTATGCTTTTTTAAAATTGAGTGCAAAAGTATGACAAAATGTTTGAATTTAATACTTGAAAAATATTTTTTTTGGCCATATTAATAGAATTTAGTCTCATCGTTATGCATCTATTTGTCTGGTCATGAAAATACTGTTTGCCAGAAATATAAAAACGTAACCTAGTCCGAGGAACAGAAGCAATAATGTTCCACTGTTAGATAAAACTTTTTGCATACCTATCTCATCAACATGTACAAATGGATATGGATAAAATCCGGAGAAATTTCCTCTAATTAAAATAAAGACCAGGTACAGCCCGGGGTATATCAGCCATTTGAAAGCAGAGAGATAATTGATTTTAGATCGAACCCCGAAAATAGCCCAGGAAACCAGGGCTGCAGCTGGAATAACAGAATGCAGCAATTCATCTACAACTTTCTGCAGACCTTCCGGATCCCACACACTCCTTAATACAAACTGGTAGACGAGTCCCACGATTAGTATATATAAAGTAAGGGCGGTTAGTACAGAAGTATTCTCAAACATCTTTTTTTGTGGGTAAATGGATCTACCAGAAAAATAAAGCGCCAACGAAAGATTGGTAAGAATAGTGAAGAAACTGAAAAACCTGGTGATAGTTTCTGGTATGTCTGCAACCCTGTTTTGTATCATCAACACCAACTGAGCTATAACTGCAAACCAACCGAGGATAGCTAAACAAGTGGAAAAAAAACGTTGCATAAGCATTTTTTTAGAATGAAGCTAATACCCAAAACTCACATTTTAAACAAACAATTCTTTAGACTTTCTTTCCATTCTGGTATCTGTAGATTGAAATCAGATTGAATAGCTTCAGTGTCAAGGGCGGAATATGCAGGACGGGCAGCTGGTGTAGGATAACTTGTAGTCGGAATTGGATTGACAATACAAGCTGAATTAAAAATTTCTTTCACAGCTGAAGCAAACTCATACCAGGAAATAATTCCCTGGTTACAGTAATGATAAATACCGTTTGCTTCAGGGTAATTGCTTAATATGTCTAAAACCGCCTTAGCCAGATCTGCAGCGTACGTAGGACAACCTACCTGGTCTGAAACCACAGAAATTTCCGGACGACTTTCCATTAGAAATTTCATGGTTTTGACAAAGTTTTTTCCATACGGACTATACACCCATGAAGTTCTGATGATCAAGGCATCAGTATTCACTTCCCGGATTGATCTTTCTCCCTGGAGCTTGGTTTCTCCATAGAAATTTACAGGATTTGTTTCATCATTTGGCTGATAAGGCTCAGAAGCTGTTCCATTAAAAACATAATCTGTAGAAAAATGAACGAGTTTAATACTTTTTGTCTTGCATACTTCTGCAAGTCTGCCGACTGCAAAACCATTGATCTCAAGGGCTGCGTCACGGTCTTCCTCGGCTTTATCCACGGCTGTATATGCGGCACAATTAATAATTACAGAAATATCATTTGCATCAATGAGTGCTGAAATTGCTTCTGTATCTGAAAGAGACACCTGCTCCCTTGAAGCAAAATGAAGATTGAATTCAGGATACAAATCAGTAAAGTCTTTGAAACATAAACCAAGCTGACCATTTGCACCTGTTACAAGTATATTTTTCTTAAACGACAAGTAATGTAAATTAATGGTTGAAATTAAATTCTGAATTAAGTGCAGACAGTGGCTGTAAATTCAGGTCCTTCTCCGAAAGGATTTGTTGATCAGCAGGAATTCTCCAATCGATACCCAGGGAAGGATCATTTATCAGGATGCCACCTTCTACATTTTTATTGTAGAAGGCATCACATTTATACATTACTTCCGCTTCTTCAGAAATTACAGAATAGCCATGTGCAAAACCTTTTGGCACGAGTATTTGCTTTTTATTTTCAGCACTCAGTTCTATAAAAAAACTTTTACCAAAAGTGGGCGAACCATGCCTAATATCAACCACCCCATCTATGATACTTCCCTGAAGAACCCTAATCAGTTTTGTTTGGGCATAAGGCGGATTTTGAAAATGTAAACCTCTCACTACTCCATATGAAGACTTCGCCTGGTTGTCTTGTACAAATTTTATGTCTATCCCTTCCTGGGCAAAAATATTTGCATTGTAGCTTTCAAAAAAGTATCCACGATTATCTTCAAAAACCCGTGGAGTGTACACCATTAAACCAGGTAATCCAGTTTCCTCAAATGCCATAGATTGAATTAATTATTGGTAGATTAATCAGTTTAATTTGTCGCTTTCTCTTTTTCGTATCGTTGTTTAAAAAACTCGATAGTCTCGGAAAGACCGTCCTCGAATTTTTTGGTAGGAGCATAATCCAGCTGCTCTTTTGCAAGGTTAATATCTGCGAGAGAATCTCTTATATCTCCTGCCCTTGGTTCTCTATACGTAGCCTCGAAGCTGCTTGCCAGTTGTTCCTGACTTTTTTTGTACAAGTAATTTACTGTAAAATTTTCTCCAATAGCCACATTGTACACTTTATTAAATGCAGATTCATTTTCGCTAAGCATTCCTTTTACATTTACCTGCACAGCATTATCTACAAAAGTAAAATCCCGGGTCTGTTCACCATCACCGTTAATGTAAACCGGCGTTTCATTAATGATCCCTTTTACAAACAATGGAATCACGGCAGCATAAGCTCCGTCAGGATCCTGTCTTGGCCCAAAAATATTAAAATACCTGAAACCCATTAATTTCATACCGTAAACATCTGAAAAAATCTGGGCGTACAATTCGTTTGTTTTTTTGGTAGCGGCATATGGAGACAAACAATTTCCTATGCGTTCTTCTTTTTTTGGCAATGTTGCTTCATCTCCATAAACTGATGAGGAAGATGCATAAACAAAACTTTTTACGCCAGCTTCTTTAGCGGCATTCAACATATTTACAAAACCGCCAACATTTACTTCATTGAAATAAACGGGTTCTTTTATGCTTCTTGGTACAGAACCCAAAGCTGCCTGGTGGCTAACATAATCAATCTCTAAGCAAGCCTTTTTGCAGGTATCCAAATCCCTGATGTCACCTTGAATAAATTCAAAGGCAGGAAACTCTTTAAGTACGGCTAGGTTTGATTCAAAACCATTCACCATATTATCCAACACACGAACCTTTCCTGCTCCATTTTTCAACAAAAATTCAGCAATGTGGCTGCCTATAAAACCAGCACCACCAGTAACTAAAAATGATTTTCCTTCTATTTTATCTTTTATCTCTTTCATTAATTTTTGCTTATAAACTCCAATACTTCCGGCTTTTAATATCATTGCGATAGCTTCCTTTCAAATCAGCAATTATCCCGCCCTCCCTGGTGATAGAAGAAAAATAATCATCACCAAGTCCCTTATATGCCTGGTGCGGAACTGTAATTATTACAGCGTCATAATCAGTTTTTAATTCCGAAGAAAGTGAAAACCCATATTCATGTTGTAGTTCCTCACTCGAAGCATGAGGATCAGTGATGTCCACATTTAAAGAATAAGATTGAAGCTCTTTCACTACGTCAGCTACTTTACTGTTCCTGATGTCGCTAACATTTTCTTTAAATGTAGCACCCATCACAAGAACACGGGAATCTTTCACGTTTCCGTTTTGCTGTATGATATGTTGAAGCACTTTTTTTGCAACATAAGCAGCCATTCCGTCGTTGATATTTCTACCCGCAAGAATTACTCGGCTGTCATAACCCAGCTTTTTACTTTTGTATGTAAGATAATACGGATCAACACCAATACAATGTCCACCAACAAGTCCGGGCTGAAATTTCAAAAAATTCCACTTTGTACCTGCCGCTTCCAACACCTCAAAAGTGTTGATATTCATCCTGTCGAAAATAATGCTCAATTCGTTCATCAGGGCAATATTAAGGTCACGCTGTGTATTTTCTATGATCTTTGCCGCTTCTGCAACTTTAATGCTTGAAGCCTTGTGAACTCCTGCTTTCACAACAAGCTCATATACTTTAGCTATAGTATCAAGGCTTTCATCGCAACATCCGCTTACTACTTTTATTATTGAAGTTATGGTATGCTCTTTATCTCCCGGGTTTATCCTTTCCGGAGAATAACCGATCTTATAATCGGTAATCATTTTTAAGCCGCTTCCTTCTTCAATAATGGGAACACAATCTTCTTCTGTACAACCGGGATAAACAGTACTTTCATACACCACATAATCACCCTTCTTCAATACTTTACCAATCATAGTACTGGCGCCAATTACCGGCCTTAGGTCAGGAACATTATTCTGATCTACAGGTGTAGGTACAGCTACTATGTAAAAGTTAGCTTCTTTTAATTTTTCAATATCGTTAGTGAATTCAATATCGGCACCCTCAAAAGCTGAGGCATCTAATTCCTGGCTTGGATCCTGCCTGTTTTGCATCATTGCAACTCTTTCTGCATTGATATCAAATCCAATTACTTTTATCTTTTTAGCAAACTCAAGGGCTATTGGGAGTCCTACATAACCCAAACCAATTACAGCTAATTTTTTCTTTTTATCTATGAGATCCTGGTACATTATTATATGTTTTCTATTTAGTAAACTCTTTAGGTAATTTTCTCCATTCTTCTTCAGGCAAATTCTTGAAGTAGTCATAAGTCTTTTTCAAACCTTCTGCCCTGTTTACTTTTGGTTCCCAATTCAGCAATTTTTTTGCCAGACTGACATCGGGCTGTCTTTGTTTTGGGTCATCTTCCGGTAAATCCTTAAATACAATTTTCTGCTGGGTACCTGTAAGTTGTATGATCTCCTTTGCAAAATCAAGCAAAGAGATTTCATCTGCATTTCCAATATTCACCGGTTGTTCATAATCACTAAGCAGCAATTTGTATATGCCGTCTATCAGGTCATCTACATAACAGAAACTGCGTGTTTGTGACCCATCTCCAAACACTGTAAGATCTTCTCCACGAAGTGCCTGCCCAATAAATGCCGGCAGAGCTCTTCCATCATTGAGCCTCATTCTTGGACCATAGGTATTGAAAATACGAACGATCCTTGTTTCAACATCGTGGAAAGTATGATAAGCCATAGTGATGGCTTCCTGGAAACGTTTCGCTTCATCATATACTCCACGGGGACCAATTGGATTTACGTTTCCCCAATAAGTTTCTTTTTGAGGATGAACCAATGGATCACCATAAACTTCACTGGTGCTTGCTACAAGAATTCTTGCATTTTTAGCTAAAGCTAATCCCAAACAATTGTGTGTACCCAGAGAACCTACTTTGAGGGTTTGAATCGGAATTTTCAGGTAATCTATAGGACTTGCAGGTGAAGCAAAATGCAGGATATAATCTATAGGTCCGGTAATGTGAATAAACCTTGTAATATCATGATGATAAAATTCAAACTGAGGCAATTTGAATAAATGAGCAATGTTGTTCATATCACCTGTAATAAGGTTATCCATTGCCAACACTTCATAACCTTCATTAATAAATTTATCGCAAAGGTGCGAACCAAGAAAACCGGCCGCTCCTGTGATCAATACACGTTTTCCATTTGTTTTTTTCATGATATCATCTGTATTAGAGTCCATATATTTTTTCAATTAATCAGCTATAATTATTTTTCTTCCAATACTTTCATAATAGAAACCATGTGTTTTCATTATCTCAAGGTTGAATAAATTTCTTCCGTCAAATATGATAGGGTTTTTAAGTGCTGCTTTTATCCTCGAAAATTCAGGGGTACGAAATTCATTCCATTCCGTTGCTATAACCAAAGCATCTGCATCTTTGAGTGCATCATATTGTGATGATGCATATTGTATCGAATCTCCTAAAATTGCTTTGCTTGTTTTTTCTGCTTCAGGGTCGAATGCTGTAA
>JBBQYS010000050.1:0-21280 GCA_038208485.1 Chitinophagales bacterium | reverse complement strand
TACATAATATACCTTTTAAACTCAAGCTTTTCTTTGTTGAAATTTACCAAAAGAGCCAGTTTTAATCCAGAAACTTTTAAGTAGTTTAAGCATTGCTGCTTATCTGCATTTGTTATCTGGCTCATTGATTTTATTTCAAGGATAATTTTTTCCATAACAACAAAATCTGCGGAATATGATCTCTTTAAAAGCCTGTTGCGAAACTTAATTCCATAATTCTTTTCTCTTTCAAATTGTATAGAATCTTCTTCGAAAACTATTTGAAGTGCATCCTTATAAACAACTTCTGAAAAGCCAAAGCCCAATTCATTATACACTTCCATACATTTCCCTAAGATCAGGTAAGAATCCTTTTCATAAAGTAATTGCTCCATAGTTTAGATTTAAATGGTTAAATATATTCTGTGAATATCCATGTAATCTGTGGCAAAATCTATCCGGGTTTAATCACCTCTGACATCCACCGCATCCCTCAATCCATTACCCAATAAATTAAATGAGAGCACCAACAGAATAATAGCAAACCCTGGAATAAGTGCCAGCAGGGGCCGGTGTGTGATGATGAAGTTGTAGTTTTCTTTGATCATTAATCCCCAACTTGGTGTAGGTGGCTGCACGCCGATGCCGAGAAAACTAAGCCCGGCTTCTATGATAATAGCTGTTGCAAAATTGGCTGCTGCAATAACCATTAGTGGCCCGATGATATTTGGAAGTATATGGCGTAAAATGATTCTGAAGTCTGTAAAACCTAATGCTTTTGCAGCCTGCACATATTCCATTTCTTTTACGGCTAAAATTTGTCCCCTCACGAGCCTCGCAACGCTTACCCAAAGGGTAAGCCCAACTGCAATAAAAATTTGCCAGAAACCTTTTCCCAAAGCAAGCGTGATAGCAAAGACTAAAAGAAGAGTGGGGATACTCCAGGTTACATTAATAAACCACATGATTACTGCATCAGTTTTGCCACGATAATATCCTGCCAGCGCACCTAAAAAAATGCCAAGTGTAAGCGAAATAATGAGTGCAATAAATCCTACACTAAGGCTTACACGGGTACCAATAATAAGCCTGCTGAGTATATCTCTACCAAATACATCCGTGCCCAACCAGTATTTTTTTGTGGTGATGTAGCTACTACTATCTTTTAGGTTTTTAGTGATTTGTGTCAATGCATATTTCTGCACTACAGTGGTGTCTTCGTCTACATATTTATTTACTGAAATACTATCATCACCTAACACATATCCTTTTATAGGAAGAAGGGTGTAAGGTTTTTGTTTGCCAAAAAAAATTTTGTAAATGAATGAACGGTCATCAGTTGCCTGGCGTGGAATTTTTAAGAACTGTTGTTCATATCCGGGATTCATTGCCTGTATCTCCACAGTTTGTGTATCTGCATCGGGGCTGTTATCTGGTGCAATCACATAAGAGAATATGGCAAGCAGGATAGAAAATATAATAAAGCAGAAACCTGCAAAAGCAAGTTTGTTTTTCTTCAGCCTCCGCCAAATCATTGCCTGAAATGAAAAATCTTTGCTTTGCATCAGGGCAATTTAGCAATAAATAAGGAGTGAACATTTGTTACGAGAATTACTATACTCAGGAAACGTTTCTTCCTTTCCAATGATAAGAACCAAACTTGCCCAACCAGCCGGCAATTATCGTATACATAATGTGGAATGGTTGTGCCGGAGCAAACCACCAAAGCAGTATCCTGTTGTAGAAAAAAGAGGCCACAGGAAAAAGGAAAATGAGCTCAACAATGGTTTTGGCTAAAAGAAGTAACCCCCAAAATGCAAGCAGGGAAAGTCGGGCAATAACTAATGGGTTGTAAAATATAGCAACCACCGGAAGTGCCAAAAGGATGACATTAAAAAAATACACCAGGAAAAGAATGAGCGTGATTCTTTTATCATCGTATTTATCTGCTTTACTTGCCCATCTTATTCTTTGGTTTAAAAAAGAACTTAAGGTGGGCATCGGTGCAGTTTTTACAATCACATCCCTGCTTTTTAGAAAAGAAATTTTTTCCGGAAAGCTGCTGGCAATTTTATGCATCAGCAACATATCATCTCCACTGGCTATTTTGTCAATGTCGGAAAACCCATTAACAGCATTAAAAGCTTTTTTTGTATAAGCCAGGTTTGCTCCATTGCACATGCTATGCACTCCTGATGAAACGCTTGCGCCTGTAATACCCTGAAGGGTCATAAAATCAAGGGACTGGAAAATTTGTAACGGAGCACTGGAGCAATCATATTGCACAGGCATGGCAATGAATGCCGGTTTGTTTTCCTGGTAAAACCCGTTTATTGTGGAGAGCCATTTTTGGGGGACCATGCAATCCGCATCTGTTGTTATGATTACTTCGCCCTGTGCAAACTGCATGGCAGTTTCAATTGCTTTCTTTTTGTAGGAATTGATCGGATCCGTGATAAAATCTTTTAGCTGCAGCAGCAAAATATTTTTTGCAGCATATTTTTTTACAATCTCTGCAGTGTTATCTGTGCTGTGGTCATCTACCACAATTACGTGGCGGAGATGTTCAGGATAATCCTGTGCGACTATTGTATCAAGACACTGCTCTATGTTACTTTCTTCGTTCCTGGCAGGGATAATGATGGTGAAAGAAACTGTATTCCTCTTATTATTTGATGGCAGGATATAAGTTGTTGCTCTTTGCCAGCGCAAAGTATAATATAATATTACTGCAGCATAGCAAGCAAACAAAAATAAACTGGCAGCAACTAATATTATCATGAAATGCTTTGGTAATGCAGGTAAATGGCTATATCAGCAAAATAAGGTCAGAAGAATTGCATCAGTTTCTTCCTTAACAATTTGTAACAAAAATAAATCTTAATACAGGAAAAATTTATATATCTTTATGGTTGCATAAACAACTATATGCCAAACAACCAATTTAAAAAAGGAGAACTCTACAGCTTTATCACAGGTAAAGCCAGTACAGCTATTTCCCGCAGGTTACAGAAAAATTTCAGGGATGCCGGAGTAGAGATCACGATAGAGCAATGGAGTCTTTTGTATCATTTATGGAAAGAGGATGGCATCAGTCAGCAGCAATTGTGCGAGGCTACCTTTAGAGATAAGCCGAGCATTACACGTCTTGTAGATAACCTTGAAAAAGTAAAATTGGTAAAACGTGTGGCCAGTAAAGATGACCGACGGATCAATATGATTTACCTGACACCCGAAGCAGTTCAGCTACAGGAGAAATTAATGGAACTGGCGAATCAAACCTTGAATGAAGCCCTTGTTGGAGTAACGAATGGGCAAATTGAAATAGCGAAGGAAGTGCTGCAAATGGTGTACGAGAATCTCAGTACTTAGTAAAGAGTCCTTAGTACTTAGACTTAAAACAGGAGAAATGAATAAAAGAATACCTGTAAAAATTAATTCAATAAAAAATTAAAATATAACAATCATGTCTACAACTGCTACAGAAACAGCAAATGTCCTCAAAGGTGGGGAGTGGCTGATCAAAGAAAGTATTGCCTCAGAAACGTTTATTCCGGAAGATTTTAATGAGGAACAACTAATGGTAAAAGAAATGTGCCTGCAGTTCCTCAGATCTGAAGTCCTTCCAAAAATTCATCAGATAGATGGAATGGAAAAAGGGCTTATGCCAACTCTTATGGAAAAGGCCGGAGAGCAGGGTTTGCTTGGTGCAAGTATACCGGAAGAATTGGGAGGGCTTGGTAAAGATTTTATCACTTCTACAATTGTAAATGAAGGGCTGGGTGGTGGTTTTTCATTTAGCGTAGCTGTAGCTGCACACACAGGTATAGGTACATTGCCTATTCTTTATTTTGGATCTGAAGATCAGAAACAAAAATATATTCCAAAACTGGCAACAGGTGAGTGGAAAGGTGCTTATGGTCTTACAGAACCCGGAAGTGGAAGTGATGCACTAGGTGCAAAAACTTCTGCAGTTCTTAGTGAAGATGGAAAAAACTATTTGATGAATGGACAAAAATGCTGGATCACAAACGGTGGTTTTGCAGATGTCTATATTGTGTTTGCAAAAATAGATGGCGATAAGTTTACCGCTTTTATTGTAGAGCGTGGTATGGAAGGATTTACACAGGGACCGGAAGAGCATAAAATGGGTATCAAAGGAAGTAGTACAGTTCAATTGTATTTCCAGGATTGTAAAGTGCCGGTAGAAAACCTGTTGGGAGAAATTGGCCGCGGACATATCATTGCATTTAATATCTTAAATATTGGCAGGTTGAAACTTTGTGCAGCTACACTTGGTGGTGCAAAAATGAGCATAGATGATTCTATCAATTATGCTACAACCAGGGAGCAGTTTAAAACAGCTATAGCAAATTTTGGTGCTATCAAACATAAACTTGCTGAGTGTGCCATTCGTCTTTGGGTGAGTGAATCAGCGCTATACCGCACCAGCAAATGGATAGATGATTATGAGCACCAGCTGCGTGAAGAAGGAAAATCATTTAGCGAAGCTTTACTTGGCGGAGCAGAAGAATATGCCATAGAATGTGCTATGCTCAAAGTAGACGGAAGCGAGATGCTGGATTACCTGGTGGATGAAGGAGTACAGATACATGGTGGAAACGGATTCAGTGATGAATACGCAGCCAGCCGTGCTTACCGTGATAGCCGCATCAACAGGATATACGAAGGAACGAATGAAATAAACCGTTTGCTTACTGTAGATATGATGCTGAAGCGTGCCATGAAAGGGCAACTTGACCTGATGGGGCCTGCAACTGCAGTGAGTAAAGAACTCATGAGTATTCCTGATTTTGGTAGTGACGATGAAGGAAGTTTTGCAGCAGAAAAGAAGACAATAAAGAACATAAAAAAAGCCATCTTGATGACTGCCGGCGCAGCAGTACAAAAATTAATGATGGGGCTGAGCGATGAGCAGGAAATTCTAATGAACATTGCTGATATGTCTATCCGTACTTTCCATGCAGAAAGTGCTTTGCTCAGGGCAATAAAACTTACTGACCTCAGGGGTGAAGAAGCAGTTTCTCTGCAGGTAGATATGATGCGTTGTTACCTGAATGATACTACTGACTTTGTGAACAAAGCTGGTAAAGAAGCCATCAATGCATTTGCAGAAGGAGATGAGCAGAGAATGATGCTTTTAGGTTTAAAAAGATTTACAAAAACGGCACCTTTCAATAGTAAGGCAGCCAGGAGGAGAATAGCTGATAAGCTTATCAATGATAATTCCTACAATTTCTAAAAGGAATATTATTTGATACCTGATGATGACCGCTGCCCTTTGAAATGAGGGCAGTTTTTTTTAGTCTTTATCCTCAAGAATAAAAATCTCTTCAACAGTTTTTCCAAAGACCTTTGCAATTTTTAAAGCTAACACAGTAGAAGGAACATATTTATTGGATTCCATCGCATTGATGGTTTGACGGCTAACTGAGACAAGATTTGCCAATGCTTCCTGTGTCAAATTCATGACAGCCCTTTCAATTCTTATCTTATTTTCCATCCTTATTTTTTATAGAATACCTCATCATCACTACATTAAACCTTAAGATAAAGAAGATGAGCACAGTAAACATATTGTATATCATCACAGAAAGAAACCCTGACCCATAAATAAAAATGAACGACAGGATTAATAAAAAGCTGTTTAACCACACCGCCCATATTAACGAGGACAGCCTGAGTTTTTCAATAAATTCATCCTCCGTTTTTTCTTTGGAGAAACCTACCAGTAAACCTCCAATTATAAATAGGGTGCCAACCACAGTGTTTGTGAGGTTAGTTTCTATCACCTTGAAAAATTCACTTTTTCCAAAGAATTCGTGGTTATATACAGCAAACATTTTTGTATTAAGCCAGGAAAACTCAAGATCAAAAAAAATGATCAGTATACCAATCATAGTAGCCAGTAACAACAATACCCAGCCTGCTTTTTTTAAGTAATTCGGGAGTAACGTAGGGGACATGATTTTTTTATAAATGTAAGGTTTTTATGTCAAAAAGTAAAGTTTACCTTACATTTTGTTTAGTTTTATTTTCTTAAAGTATACTAACTTTCGATTTTATTACTTGAACATGAAGCACCTTATCATACTCGCATTGCTTTTTATTTCTACAAATTGTATTGCACAAATAAACATTAGCATTAAATCAGAACAAACCAGGCAATCATTACCCTATGCCACTGTAGCTAACATTACAAAGAAAAAAGTGTTTTCTGCTGATGCTTCAGGCAGTATATTAATGGCTGCTGATGCCGGAGATTCTTTGGTTATAAGTTATGTCGGATATGAAAATAAAGTTGTGATTTGGAGAAATAAGCCGGAAGAAATTATTTTATTACAGGATGATGAGAATATGCTTGCTCCTCTGGTTTTTAAAGCCTGTGAAAAAATGATTAGAATAAAGGATCAGCATTTTGGAACAGAAAAACCTGTAAATAAATTTGGTCAAGGGTATTTTGGCTGGAGCTATGGTTTCTCTGAACAAAGAGCGGTGAAAATACTTTCCCCGAATGCCGGTTGTAAAGTAGTAAGCCTTAGCTTTTGGACAGAAGATTTTACCGCCCCGGCCTATGCTACCTCTACTCCAATGCTAATATCATTTTATACTGTTGTAGAAAATGATTCATTTCCAGGCCAGCCATTTGATATTGCTCCAATTGTATATGTACCCACAAACAAGAAAAAACAAACTATCCATCTGGATTCTCTGAACTTTAGAATTCCTGCAGTTGGATGTTTCGTTATTTTCCAATATATAATGGACGAAAAATATATATGGAAAATGACAACGAGGGATATGAATGATGGAACTGAAAAGGTTATTGACAGATATGGAATTTCTCTGAAAGCCTGTTGGATGCCGGAAAATCCTTTACTGGTTAAAAGTAGTTTTGTAAATCAATGGTTTGCTCCAGTAAAAAACAGTTCTTTAAAATATGAAGCTGAATTTTCCTGTTGCAAATAATTGTTCCATAAAAAACCCGGAGAATTTAAACTCCGGGTTACTTTAAATAAATAATCGTATTATTTTCCAGCTGCTTCTTTCTGTGCTTTCTGCGCAGCTTTAAATGCTTTGTATTTTTCGTTGCCCATTACAGATTTCAACTGATCATTTCTTTCTTTATAGATAGCATCTAGTTTTTCTTTTTTCTCATCTTCACCTATAGATGCGTCATTTTTTACTTCACGGGACTTATCGTTGGATTCTTCAAGAACTCCCCTTGATTTGATTTCTTCATCCCTGGTTAATCCTGCTTGTTTAAAAGCCGAAGTAAGGTCTGCTTCTTTTTTTTCTTTGGCTGCTTCTTTATCTGCTTTTGTCATTGTTTTGCTGTCAGTGGCAGTGGCTGCTGTTGTTGCACTTTGTGCCTGGGCAGCTCCCATAAGCGTTGCAGAAAATAGCAAGGTGGCGAAAATTTTTTTCATTGTATTTTTTTTAAAAAGTTTTTAATTGGCTCATCTTTTAGCACCTAAAAATAAGGTACTAATCTCATAAAAGATACCTTAAAAAAATTAATTAAAGCATTTTAAGCCAATTTTGTCATTAAAGGATTACCATTCTACTTCCACTTTTACTTCTCCCCCGGTATTTTCCAACTTAATAATATCTTTTACCTTTCCATCTACTTTTATATTCTTCTTTCCTTTTTGTATGAGTTTGATATTGTAATTGGTATCCAGGAAACGGTAGATGATGCTCACTTCTTTCCATTCTTTTGGCATTACAGGGAAGAAATCCAATGTATCTCCATGCTTTTCAAAACCTATAACATGCTGTGTGATTAACTGATACATCCATCCCGCAGATCCTGTATACCAGGTCCAGCCACCACGACCAATATGCAAAGGCTGTGCATATACGTCAGCTGCTACCACATAAGGCTCTACTTTGTATTGCTCTATCAGTTCGTTGGTTTTCCCGTGATTTACAGGGTTGGTCAGTTGGAGTAGCTCCCAGGTCTTGTCATTCTGCCCAAGTTTTGCAAAGCCCATAATAAGCCAGATAGCAGCGTGGGTGTACTGTCCGCCATTTTCCCTTACTCCCGGTACATAGCCCTGAATGTATCCCGGATTGATATCGCTATTATTAAACGGAGGATCGAACAACTGAATAATACCCGCATCTTTTTTCACTAATTTATCATATGCTGAAGCCATAGCCTCTTTTCCTCTTTCCGGTGTGGCACCGCCGGAAAGTACACTCCAGCTTTGTGCGATAGAATCTATCTTGCATTCATCATTTAGTTTAGATCCGAGTGGTGTGCCATCATCAAAATATGCACGGCGGTACCAGTCGCCATCCCAGGCATTTTTATTGATATTATCTTTTAGCGTAGCTGCCTCACTCAGGCATTTTGCTGAGAAATCTGTGTCGTCTTTTTTTAATGCGATGGAAGAAAAATTTATCAGGATATCATAGAGGAAAAATGCCAGCCAAACACTTTCACCTTTGCCGTGTTCCCCTACTTTATCCATACCATCATTCCAGTCGCCGCTGCCGATAAACGGAAGGCCATGTTCTCCAAATTTCAGTGCATGATTAATGGCTGTAACACAGTGATGATAAAGGCTTCCGTATTTGTCACTCTTTATCGGCAGGTCGTAAGAGGATTCTTCTCCCTCGTTCAGCAACCTTCCTTCCAGGTAGTTTACATCTTCTTCCAATATGCCCCGGTCTCCTGTAACATTGATGTATTTATTGGTTACAAATGGCAGCCAGAGATAGTCATCGCTACAAGTGGTTCTCACACCTCTGCCTGCCGGCGGATGCCACCAATGCTGCACATCGCCCTCTATAAATTGCCTGCTGGCACAAAGGAGGATCTGGTCTCTTGCCAGTACAGGCTGTGCATAAAGAAGTGACATGACATCCTGCAACTGATCCCTGTAACCAAAGGCACCACCGGATTGGTAAAATCCACTTCTTCCCCAAAGCCGGGAGGCAAGTGACTGATAAGTAAGCCAACCGTTTGTAATAATATTTGTAGCCTGGTCAGGCGTATAGATTTGTAAAACGCCAAGGGTACTATTCCAGTAATTATGCACTTCCTCAAGTGCTTGTTTTGCAATAGTATTTCCCTCAAACATTTGTACCAGCCTCATCGCTTCATCCAAATCTTTTCCTGCTCCAAGGCGGAATGTTATTTCCCTTTCCTGGTCTTCTTCCAGATTGACCATCACTTGGAGTGCTGTACATGGATCCAGTGCAGCACCTCTTTTCCCTGAGAGTTTTGCTTTCTGCATTGCCTTGGGACTGGCCATGGTTCCGTTCCTGCCCAGGAATTCTGTTCGGTCGCAGGTAAATGTTCTTTTGGTATCATCCACATCAAAGAATGCTACCCATTTTTCAAATTCTGAGTTATAGGCATTTCTTGCCAGTAGTGCGCCCGTGCGTATATCAAGTTCGGTAATCACGTGCATCATATTATTGGAGCGATGTTCTCCTAAAACCCATTCTACATACCCGGTTATGGAAATACGCCGTGGCCTGCTGGAAGCGTTTTTCAATTTTATGGTGCAAAATTTTACAGCAAATTCAGCATGGGTGAACACAGTCATTGAACTGTCGATACCATCTTCCAGGTGATCAAAGACACTATAACCAAAGCCATGACGGGTACGGTAAAGTGTTTTGCCTGTAGCTGGCAAACCGGTAGGAGACCAGAACCTCCCACTTTCTTCATCCCTGATGTAATATGCTTCTCCACGGAGGTCGCTTACCGGGTCGTTATTCCAGGGTGTAAGCCTGTAAGAGTGTGCATTCAGCGCCCAGGTATACATCTGACCACTTTCTGAGATGATGCTTCCAATTCGTTTGTTGGCTACAATGTTTACCCATGGCGCCGGTGTGCGTGTGTTGTCATTTGTTTCAATGATATACTCTTTACCATCCGGTGTAAACCCTCCATAACCATTATTGAATACGAGGTTTTCATCTGGGTTCAAACCATCCTCTACCGTAGGATAAAATTTCTCAGGGCTGAAATAGGGGACACCAGTTTTTGCAATTTTATTATTTCCAACCTGGTCAGAAAGTGACCCTTTTTTATCTGAGATAATGATATGCGCAACTGTTTCAAAAAGTATCCTGTCTTCATTGGATATCTGGTCGGCTGACTTTAGGAAAACACCACCAGGTTTATCTTTGGCTACGTCAGTATTAGAAGGATTGATAAGACTTTGTATCTCGTTTTGCAGCACCTGCCTATATCCTCCCGGATCTTCATTCCATATTACCAGGTCTACTGCCAGCCCTTTTAGTCTCCAGTAAGTATGGGCCTGTAACATTTGCTTTACAATAGAAATATTTTCTATGTCTTCTATCTGCACTAATACGATGGGTAGGTCCCCGGAAATAGAAGAGCCCCACAAGCCTGATTGACCACGGCTATTCTTCATAATGACTGAAGGACTTGTTCGCATTTCTGCATTGGGGAAAATAATAGAACCAGCCATTTTTGCATACAATTGTGCCTGGTCTTCCCTGGCATTTATTTGCCGAAGAATTACCTGGCTATGCGTCCAAGCAAGTTCCAGGACTCTGCTTGTAAGGTTCAGGTCCTGGTATTTATTAATGAGGAACTGAGCGCCATTTATATTTTCAGCAATACCCATTACCAGGTCGGCATTTATAGTTTCGAATGGTGCTATTTCTATTTCGTATTGAATGCTCACAATAGGATCGAGCACCGCCCCGGCTGTATTGGTAAGAGAACCTCCTGTGAGCACTTTTGGTTGGTGTATTGTATTGCCTCTGCCAATAAATTTTGACCTGTCAGTTTCATAGCGAATGGCCAAAACTTTTGCCTGGTGTATCTTCATCAGGTGAAACATAACCGGTGTGGTTTCTTTTGCATTTCTTGGCCGGCGTGTACAAATGATTGCATTGGAGTTTTCCTGTATGTTGGTTTCTATAAACAGGTTGCTGAATGCCGGATGTGCTTTATCAGCATTAGCCGGCGCTAAAACGACTTCGGCATAACTGGTGATTTGGAGTGTACGTTTTTTCCTTGAACGATTTGTAATGTGTACCCTTCTCAATTCAATGTCATCTTCAGGAGAGATAACAATTTCTGTATGCGTTTCCAGTTGCAGGTCTTTCCGGCGGAATTCTGCCCTGCCCTGGGAAAATACAGCTTCATAAGTTTCCGCATCTTTCAATGCCGGCTGGTGAGCCACACTCCAGTATTCATTATTCTCAATATCTTTTATATAACAGAAATTTCCCCAATCATCACTTGTTCCATCCTGGCGCCAGCGGGTAAGGGAAATGTCTTTCCATCTTGAGTATCCACTTCCCGCATTGGTCACCATTACATTCAGCCTTCCATTGCTCAATAATTGCACTTCAGGTATTATTGTATTCGGTGTGTTGATGATGCGCATACTGCTATCTCCACCTATTACAATTCCTACATCTCCTTCATGCACTGTAGGGCTATAGAAATTAGTAACCCTTGGTACTTTTTCCTGTAGCAACAGCAATGCGGTCTTCATTTGCACATCAGCCATAAATCTTTTTTGCATAGGCTGATTGTGTAGCAAATAGCTCAGGGATAGGAATGACATGCCCTGGTGATGGGCCATGTAAGATTCTATCAACTGGAATTGCTGTTTTCTCTGCAAGCGGCTCGCAGTATAATCTATGGCTTCATAGAATCCATATTTTCCTTCAAATCCCAGCTTCCTCATCTCTATCATATTATCATAAGCTGGTCGTGGAAGCACCATCAAGCTCATGATAGTACTGTACGGACTGATGACAAGGTCTTCTCCCAAACCTCTCTTAAAACCTATACCCGGTACACCAAATGCCCGGTACTGCCAGTTTAAATGGACATCCAATACATTATATGCAGATTCTGAAATGCCCCATGGCACATTTTTCTTGCGGCCATATTCTATTTGTTTTACAACTACCGCCTTATGGGTTTGATTTAATAGTGTGTGGTCATAATCCGGCATTACCAGCAAAGGCATCAGGTATTCAAACATACTTCCACTCCAGGAAAGAAGTATAGGCAGACTATTTACACTTGTCAGCTGGCGGCCCAGAGAGAACCAGTTTTCCTGCGGGATCATTCCCATAGCAATTGCTGTATAGCTTGCCAGTCTTGCCTCTGAGGCCAGCAGGTCATAATAGCTATTGTCTCTTTTATTTTCATCGAGGTTAAAACCGATACTTAGTAAATTCTGTGACCTGCTAAAAAGAAAACGAAAATCCATCTGCGCCAGGTTTGCCGTGCGCTCTATACATTGGCGTACAATAAGCATGATCTCTTTTGCTCTTTGTCCGGTAGAAGTAATTGCCATTCGGTAAATGTTCAACCATTCATTTTCTTCTTCTGTGTTGTCATCTTTGTAGCAATCTACGATCTTGTGCAGCAGCACCTGCTCCAGCCTGGTAAGCTGTGTAAGCGTTGGTGGATGCGGGAATTCCGGTAATAGCGTTTCGAATTTAGCAGGTACAGGAGGCATATTCAACCAACCTACAAGCTGATTCAGGTCATGCTGCATTTCGGAAACCTGCATAAATAATCTTTCTGCCCAGTTTTCTTCTTCCCCTGTATATTCTTCCCAGCTCGGTAGTAATAAAATGGCGGTCACCCGGTCTTCTACATTACTGAGAAATTCTTTTAAGGCCCAAAGATTTCCCAGGCTCTCCTTGTAGTTGCTGAGAATGTATTCTTTCAGATCTGATAATTCTTTCAGCTTTTCACTGGTGTTTGCCAGGTTAATGGTATCTATCAAACCATTAAATCTTTTTTCACTGATGATCGGTTCATCTCCAATTGATATGAATGCCTGCTTTAAAGTGACCAGGTGACCCATAAGATTTCCGCTGTCTACTGAAGAAATGTAGCGGGGCCTCAGCGGCACCAGGGATTCGGTATCATACCAGTTAAATAAATGTCCACGAAACTTATCCAGCTTTTGTAAAGTGTTCAACGTGTTGGCTGTTCGGGCAATGAGGTCCGGTGTGCCGATGTAGCCAAAATCATGTGCTGTAACACCAGCAAGTAAGGATAACCCAATATTTGTAGGAGAAGTTCTCCGGGCTTCTCTTGCTACCGGATTTTCCTGGTAGTTATCGGGTGGTAGCCAGTTGTTCGTTTCATTTACAAAGTCTTCAAAGTATAACCAGATTTTTCGGGCCAGCATACGCAGGTCGAGCTGTTCTTTTTCATTGAGCTCGGCTTCTTTTGCAGTACCTGGTTTACTTATGTACCAAACAAAGAAGGGAGCAATAAGCCAGGCTGCAAGTATAGGTGATGCTGCAATCATTGCATAGGGAAAATAATAGATCATCCCCACGATGGAGGCTACCGCCAGGAAAGGAGAGAACCACATTCTTTTGAATATGCCTTTGAGGTTTTTTTCATCATAAGAATTGCTGCTGAAAGGACTCCATTGCAACAATTTTCTTTTTGTAAAGTAGACCCTCCAAATGGTACGGCCTATAGCATCTGTATTGCTGAATGCAGTAAATGGTAGGCAAACTACGTCAACCAGGGTTTGCAATAAACCTTCTTTTAGTCCTCTAAAGCAATAGTAAAAATGCTGGGAATAAGAGACGTCCATCGGCTTATTGACCATTTGCCATAAAAAACTCACTACCGGGGAGATCATAATGATTACCGGAACCAGTAAAGTCCATAAAAAAGGATGGTGGGAGAAAAGCCAGCCATAAGCAAGCATCATGATCAAAGCCATTGGAACCAGGCTTCTCCTGATGTTGTCAAATATTTTCCACCTGGATAAGAAAGTGATCGGATTCTTTTTTAATTTTTTGCTTACTCCCGGAACCATAGGGGTTCCCCAGGTAGCTATCTGCCAATCGCCACGTATCCACCTATGCCTGCGCAACATATCTGTTACATATGCTGAAGGATATTCTTCATACAACTGCACATCTGTAAGCAAACCTGCACGGGCATAACTTCCTTCCAGCAGGTCATGACTTAGTATACGGTTCTTAGGAAACTGGCCCTGCACTGCCTGTTCGAATGCATCTATTTCATAAATACCTTTTCCTATAAAAGATCCTTCTGCATACAAATCCTGGTACACGTCAGATACAGCTCTTGTGTAAGGGTCCATCCCGGGTTCATTTCCATGCATTTTTTTGTACACAGACGCAGTAGCTTCAGGTAATGTATTACTAACCCTTGGTTGTAAAATGCCGTAGCCTCTTGTGACACGCTGAAGTGTTTTATCGTACACCGGCGCATTGAGCGGATGCGCCATGGCAGCAATCATTTTTCTTGCAGCATCTCTTGGTAGCTGGGTATCCGAATCGAGGGTGATGATGTATTTTATAGAACTGAAAATAGATTCATCTCCAATGACCACAGAAAAATTTTCTTTTTCTTTTCCACGCAGTAATGCATTCAGCTCAGTAAGTTTCCCTCTTTTTCTTTCATAGCCCATCCATACTTTTTCTGTTGGATTATATTTTCTCGGCCGGTGAAAAAGCATAAACGGTACTTCATTTTCCTGCCTGTACTTGTCATTTAATTCATTGATCTTTTCTATTGCCAGGTTGATCAGGTCATTGTCTTCTCCTGTGGTTTCGGTAGCTGCGTCTTTAAAATCTGTGAGCAGGGCGAAATAAATATTAGGCTTTTTATTAGAGATATACCTCACTTCAAGTGCCTCTACCAATTCTTGTATAACAGACCCTGAGCTAAGTAAGGTGGGAACTACTACCATACTGCTGTATTCCTTAGGAATCCTTTTGCTGAGGTCGAGCTTGGGTAAAAGTGAAGGTGTAGTAAGAATGGTCACCAGCCAGTTTACCAGCGATACTGCCAATTGGCTGGTAGCGATGAAAGAAACAAAGCTCATGCCCCATACCACCCAGGCAGGCATTATCCCCGCCTCGGCTTTGTTCATTACCATCAAGGTGAGCAGTAAAGAAATGATCATTATACTGCCCATGTATAATATGATCGGTATCCCTGCAAAAAAATTTCTTAATTGTTGTTTCAATGGTTTTTCTACCTCCGCCATTTTCTCCAGTGTTTTACAACCCTTATCTATAAGGTAATAACCCACATGGTTTTTTATATCAGCTTCTTCTTGTGCAGAAGCAAGTTTTAAAGCCATTTCAGTAACTGCTTCTTCCGATTTGCTGCTATATTTTGCTATTTCTTCTATTATGTGCCGGTAGTGATCCCTGGTGCTGAAGTCCATTTTTGGATACACTCCTGCAGGGTCATCCTGCAGCATTTTTTCAATAATGCTTACGTCCTCTACAAAATCCTGCCAGTTGGTCATTCCAAGAAACCTCAAACTTCCAATACTATTGCTGATAGACACCTGGTCTGCAGCCTGCTGCTGGTTTTCCACCTGCACAATTTCGGTAGTGGAGAGCCCGTTTCCAGTAAGGTTTTGTTCTACCCAAATGATGGCTATATGTAATGAGTTGGCATTTTCCTGAAGCCTGCGTAAGAGTTCTGCAACAAAACTACTTTCCATAGGTGGATTGCTGCGTGCCATATCTGCTATGGTTAGGATCAGGTCTTTGGGGTCTTTTTTGGCTGTATCTGTAAGTTCGTTTGCCCAGTAATTGGCCAGTTTTTTATTGGTGATCTCTGTAATCTGGTTCTTGGCCAGCCGCCTGAGGTTTTCTATCAGCGCTAACCGAAGCATGATTGGAATAGCCCAGAGTTCTCCCATTTTTAATGGAGCTACAGTCTGGTAGGCATTGATGAATTTGGTAAGCGACCTCAGGTCCACATGTCCGTCTGAATGGGTGATAATTTCTACAGCAAGGTCATACACCCTGGGAAGGCCGGTATTGCTTCCTTTGGTAAGTTGAGGAAGCCCTACGCTATATCCTTTGGGCAAATGTTTTTTACCCGTGTATATCTGTTCTTCAATCAGGTAAAAATTATCCATCAACCATTCGCCGGCAGGTGAAATTCTATGTCTATCCTTTACGGTATCAGTAAGTATCCGGTGGGCTTTTACTAAAAGTTCTTCGTTGCTGCTAAGTCGCTTCAGCAGACTTTCTTTGTTTTTATCTTCCACCACCGTATGCCTTCCAGCCATTTTTTTTGCATGGGCTTCCAGCTGGTGTTCAGTAAACAGTTCTGCACGCATCGGTGCTTTAGCCTGGGTATTGCTTTCAGTCTCGTCTGTTGAGAGAAAAGGATCTATCAACGTCTTACCAATACTGTTGATAGCATCTGGTATCTTGTTCAAAACCGTTCCCTGTCCTTTCCTTTGATTATCGCTCATGTACTATTAAAATTAGGATGCTTAAGATATACCAATATCATGCCTTGGTATATAACTGATTGTCCTTAAAATAGCAAAAAGCCGGTAAATGGCTGTAAAACTTTTTCTATGAAATAATTGAAAGAAGAAAAACAAAATACAGGACTTACTTCATTGTAGGATTTGGTATTAGATTTTATAGTGATTGATTTGACTCTAAGAGGTATAATTTTTTTGGTCATCATTAAATCAACCTGCTTCTTGAAAATCTTTTAGTTGTTTTCTAAAATAGCAATTAATTTTGCGCCACACTTGAAGAAACTAATTAATACCATTACTAACTGGCGATACTGGCATCACCATGTAAAATACATTCCACTTAGTCCTGTATGGATCTGGTATTTCCTGCGCTCAGGTAATCCCTGGTTCTTTACTGCGAGTAATCCTACACTTACTTTTGGCGGCTTCGAAGGAGAAGGAAAGGAGGAAATGTACCTGCAACTACCTGACGGTACGTACCCGGAAACAATTTATATAGAACCAGATGCATCTTTTGCTGATGTGAAAGAACAGGTGTTGCAGAATGGATTTGGTTTTCCTTTTATAGTAAAACCTGATGTGGGTATGATGGGTTTTATGTTTAGGAAAATTAATAATGAAAAGCAACTGGAATCTTATCACAAATATATTGGGGTTAAGTACCTGGTACAAAAACTGGTAGAATACCCGATAGAAGTTAGTTTGTTTTATTACAGGATGCCAGATGCATCTACAGGCACTATCTCCGGATTTATACAAAAAGAACCACCTTATATCACTGGTGATGGGAAAAGCACAATTGCAGATCTGATAAAAAACCATCATAATCCTTTATTGAAAAAAAAGCAGCTCCTGGAAAAATTTTCAGTTAGCGGGCAAGTGGTTTTACCTGTTGCAGAAAAAATATATTTATCCAATGCCAGTAATCGCTCTCAGGGTGGAAGTTTCAAGGATCTGCTCGAAGGAGTGGATGAAAAACTACTGGCATTTTTTGACCAGGTAAGTCATAAGGGTAATTTCTATTATGGCAGGTATGATATCTTGTGCAATTCTGTTGCAGATCTAAAGGCAGGAAAAAATTTTTCTATTCTTGAATTCAATGGTGCAGGTGCCGGTACGCAACAGATATATACAGATAGATATAATTTCCTGAAAGCTGAAAGTGTGATTCTTCACCACTGGAAAAAACTATTTCAGATCTCCAGGTCCAACCGCAAAAAAGGCGAAAAGCAATGGGGTGTTAGGGAAGGTTTGCGCCACCTGAAAGAGTCTAAAAAACACCTGATGGATTTGTTGAAGAAAGATGAAGAGTTCCCGGTTTTTTAAATGTAGTTTATTAGCTGATTATTAGTACATATGCCAATAGGGCTGCCGGATGGGAACGACACCGCTGCGAAGCAAGGTATAGTGGACAGCCGGAACTGAAGTTGAATGTAGAACTGAAGTTGCCGGCCCCAAAACTACTGCTGCACTTTCAAAACCCCCTCGCCCACCACAGCATAATAGTCACAGGCAACTTCGCATTTACTTACATCCAAACCGGTGAAAGCACTAAATGCCGGCAGCACTATATTGTTATCTGCCACCCGAAAGCAGGGAAGTTTTATTGCTTGTTTCGCAGGTCCGGTAAGCCTTACGCCGGGGTGTATATGGCCGCTAATGGTAAACCAATCATGCGCTGCATCTTCCTGTTTGTGTATAAAATGAAATGGTGCCATGTTTAGGTTTGGCTTGTATAGATCGATGCCCATATACCGGTATTGTATCATCGGAAGTATGTCATGGTTGCCCTGCACAAGAATGATTTGCAACTTGTCAAAACTATTTCTCCAATCAGTAAAAACCTGTAGGTCTGTATTAAAATCCTGGTGAAACATATCACCTACCACAATCAATTTTTTGGGCTGATAACTGGCTATCAGTGAAGAAAGCCTGTGAAGGTCGCTGCTAAGGATGCTGGCAGGAACGGGTATGCCATGCTGGCGAAACAATGCTGTTTTTCCCAGGTGTACATCAGCGATGATGAGTGCTTTTTCTCCCGGCCAGTAAATCGCTTTTTGGGCCGACAATTTTAGCAGTTCAGTTTGTACGATCAACGTACAGTCTTCATTTTTGCTCATTTCTAAATTATATCTTCAGCATGTCGGCTTTCATTTTCTGAATTCTTGTTTCCAGTTTTTCGCTGGTCACATTATTGCGCATGCTGTCTACTTTTATAGGAAAACTCAAAGGAGTATATGCACCGTTTATTTCCCTGACCACTATATTACTTTCCTGTATTCTTTGTAATGCTGCAGCTAGCCTTGGTTCTTCCAGTTGTTCGTAAAAAACTTCGTCATAGGCTTGTCTAAGTAAAAGACTGTTGCTGTCGAACTGTTCAAAAACATTAAAGAAAATTCCGGCGCTTGCCTGCAGGTTTCTGTTGGTGGCAAATTTACCCCGATTGTTCGGCAATATCAAACCAGAGATTGTTGCTATGTCCCGGAATTTCCTACGGGCCATCTCAGCTGCATTAATGCTTTTCTGAATGTCATTGATCAGGTTTTCCCGGCTCATGATTTTTCTGACCACTGCTTCATTCAGTTCTACGTCCATATCACTCAGCAACTCAAACCCATAGTCATTCATAGCGATGGAAAATGTGATGGGACTGATCAGGCTGAGCCGGTAAGCCACAAGAGACGCCAAAACTTCATGCACTAATCTGCCTTCGAAAGGATAAAAGAAAAGGTGATATCCATCCCGGTTGAAAATCTTCTCTACCAATAATTCATCTTCTTTTGGGACATGACTCATTTTTCCTTGTTTATCAAACAAAGGCTTCAAAGCTTTTAATTCCTCATCTTCGCTATTGCCATAAAATGCTTCTGTAAATTTCTGCCTCAGTATCCGGCTGAGGTTACTGGAAAGCGGCACCCTTCCTCCCAGCCAACTAGGAGAAATGGCTTTCTTGCTTTTGCTCTTGCGTACCTGCACGGTCATTTCTTTTATGGCAACAAAATCCAGCACACTTCCTGCTAGAACAAAGGCATCGCCGGGGTTTAGTTTACTGGCAAAATATTCTTCTACCATGCCGATATAACCACCACCCATGTACTTTACTTTCAACATTGGCGCACTAACAATGGCACCCATATTCATGCGGTGGTTCATGGCAATGCGTTTGCTTTTTACTTTCCAGAGACCGTCTTCTTTTTCTACTTTTTTAAACTCTTCGTATGCACCCAGGGAAGTGCCACCAACCGTGATGAATTGGATAATCCAATTCCATTCTTCCCTGTTGATTTCAGAAAAAGCATGGGTATTACATACTTCTGTATAAATAGTTTCTTCATCAAAACCATTGCCCACAGCCAGTGTCACCAGGTATTGTATCAGCACATCAAAGGTCATCACCATGGGTGTGCGGCTTTCTATCAGCTGTAATTTTTCAGCTGCTTTTAGTGCCGCTGCTTCTACAAGTTCTAAAGAGTGCGTAGGTAGAAAATAGATTTTACTCGTCTCGTAGGGGCTGTGTCCGCTACGACCGGCACGCTGCAGAAAACGGGCAACTCCTTTTGGAGAACCGATCTGTATTACTGTATCTACAGGTTTAAAATCTACACCAAGATCGAGGGAAGAAGTGCAGATCACCGCCTTTAAAATATTTTCATGTAATGCATCTTCTATCCAGTTGCGTAGTTCATAATCAATAGAGCCGTGATGCAAGGCAACTGCTCCTGCCAGGTCAGGATAAATGTTCAGCAACTTCTGGTACCAGATTTCGCTCTGTCCGCGGGTGTTGGTGAAGATGAGTGTGGTGTTACTTTGCTCAATGATCGGGATGAGTTTGTGCGCCAGGTTTAAACCAAGATGGCCGGCCCAGGGCAGCGTTTCCATTTCATCAGGAATGATAGAAATAATTTCTGTTTTCTTTTTTTCTTTGGTGAAAACAAGTGTTCTTTTTTCTGTATTTGGCACCAGCACATCCAGTGCTTCTTCTATATTTCCGATAGTTGCAGATATGCCCCAAAGCCTTACTGCGGGCTGCAATCCTTTAAGTCTTGAAATAGCCAGCTCGGTCATAACTCCCCGCTTGGAACCCAGCAATTCGTGCCACTCATCTACAGCAACACATTTTAAATTGGCAAAATGTACCTGGTGATTTTTTTGAGCCAGCAGCAGGTGTAAAGTTTCCGGGGTAATGATGAGTACTTGCGGCATGCTCCTGGTCTGCTTCTGTTTTTCTGCTGCTGCAGTATCACCATTTCTTACTCCAACTGACCAGTTTATTTCAAGTTCTTGTAAGGCAGTTTGCATAGCCCGGCTCAGGTCTTTTGCCAGCGAACGCAGCGGAGTAATCCACAATAGTTGCAGGCCCTGGTCCGTTTTTTTTGTGTTGTTTAAATGCTCTATAATCACCGCCAGGAAAAGGGAAAATGTTTTTCCAAAACCTGTTGGTGCATTTACAATTCCAGAATATCCTGCTCCATATTTTTCCCAGCTCTGTTTCTGAAAATCAAAAGGCTTATTGCCGGATGCTTTCATCCAGTTTGTTATTTGCTTGTATCCTTTTGTTTGCGAGAAAGCCATTGAGTTCTGTTGAGTGTGGTTGAGAATTGTTGAGAATTGTTGAGAATTGTTTAGAATTGTTTAGTGTTGTTGAGTATTGTTTTGTGTTGTTTAGTTTTTTCACTTACGCCTTGCGGGATCTTCTATTTTTACTTCCATGAACCATGAACCATTGAAAAGACGATAGACCTTTAGACTGTAGACCTTTAGACTGAAGACAAATCATCAGGCTGTGCCTTTCCATGAACCATGAACCATTGAAAAGACGATAGACCTTTAGACTGTAGACCTTTAGACTGAAAACAAATCAACAGGCTGTGCCTTTTCCATGAACCATGAACCAGTGAAAAGACGATAGACCTTTAGACTGTAGACCTTTAGACTGAAGACAAATCATCAGGCTGTGCCTTTCCATGAACCATGAACCATTGAAAAGACGATAGACCTTTAGACTGTAGACC
>JBBQYS010000049.1:0-21636 GCA_038208485.1 Chitinophagales bacterium | reverse complement strand
AGGATATTTTTTTCAATCGCTGAAACCCAATACCAACAACAGTTTCCGCCAATACTGTAATTTATTTTTTAAAAAAGTTTAAAATAAATTTGGTTGATTAGAAAAAATCAATTCAACTTTGCAAAACAAAAAACAACAAATAATACATTTTATGTTCATCATGTCACTACATATTTTACCGGCAAATCTTTTTAGCCCTAAGGGAGAAGATACATGCATGGGGTATGTTTACACAGATGAATAGCAAACAAAAAAATTATCATCTCATTATACATGCCCCGCCCAAAAGCGGGGTTTTTTTATGGGGTGAAAAAACAAACGACATATGCAAATAACTTTTAGAAAAGAAATGTGTGATCAGGCAATAAGTAATCTAATGGGGGAATACCGTTCTGACCTGCATCTTATTATGGAAACTAAAACTTTTATAAGCCCGGTGGGCACAGCTATACCGATAGTAATACACAAAGAATGAGTTGATTCTTTTTGTAAAAACCCGGTCGCTGTTCTCACCAAACGACCGGGTTTTTTTATGCAAAAAATGATAAGAAATGAAATTCATATTGCTGGTATTGCTTACCAGGTTCCTGGCGGGATTGCTGGAAAAAAAGCAGGAAAAATAATGAGCTTTATTAAAAATAATGCGGCCTGGTGTAACGGTAACACGGGCATCTTCCTTCCCTTCCGGAAGGCAAACACAGGATGAAGGTTTTCAGTTCGAATCTGGATGCCGCACAAAAAAGGATGAGTAGCTCCAATGGTAGAGCATTGCGTTGAAGCCGCAACAGTGCAGGTTCGAGTCCTGCCTCATCCACAATAGTAAAACCAAACATTTAAAAAAAAACATGAACAATGAAACGCACAACACAATGGCGGACACTTAGCGGAGCTATTGTCTCCCGGCCGCTGAAAGAAGAAATTACGGATTGCATCAGGCGGGAGCTTGCAGCAGGACATTCTTTAAAAGTTTGTATTGGTACGGATAGCCAGGTGAAGACAGGCAGCTATGACAGGCAAAAAAGAAAACTCACGGAGTTTGCTACGGTCATAGTTTTTATCCGGCAGGGAAAAGGTGGATTTATGTATATCAAAAATGACATCAGCCTGCAGCAAACGAGCATTAAAGAAAGAATGCTGATAGAGGTGGCCAAGAGTATAGAAGTTGCTTTCTCACTTTGCGAAATATTTAGCAGGTACGGAGTAGTGCTTGAATTGCATGCGGACATTAATACCAATCCGTCTTTTAAAAGCAATACTGCATTGCAGGAAGCGATGGGCTATATACTTGGGATGGGCTTTGCATTCAGGGCCAAACCTAATGCATATGCAAGCTCCTGTTGTGCAAATAAAATGGTGCAATAAAAATGAACTGATTAAAAAATAAAAAACAAAACACATGAACACATCAATATTGATAATCATAATAGCGCTTCTCTTGCTCGAGCTTATAAGAAGGATTTCTGTAATTGATTTCCCAGTAGACTGGTTCCGAAAAAGCAAATTCAACAACCTGGATTCGTCTTTATTCAATGGGAAATATATTGAAGCAAGGGAACTATACGCAACGCTATTTAAACTGGTACCCTCTATCAACTTCGTAACAAGTATTGATCAGGAAAAAGTAAAAGAATACATTGATTATGGCAGGGCCGGAAAAGTTTTAGAAGCGTACAAACGCAGGTATTACAACTGGCAAAAAGAAAAAGTTGTACAGGAAGTGATCATTTACCTGTTGGAAAATAAACTGCTGATAGAGATAGGATACGAGTATGTAGAAATTTTGTACAGCAGAAAATCTGAAAACGAGGCAAATGATTTGTACGCCATTTTTACTTTAATGAAAGCGCCGGACAAAGAAGAAGAATCTGAAATAAATATCATCACCCAAAACAGTCATGGACTGGATCTGAAACAACTTGACATTAAAGAAAGTGTGCTCGATCTGGACCTGTACTACAACGATGATTTTAAAGCAGTAGATGCTGTGATCCGTGAAAGGCTGGATAAAGAAAATGACAAAGGGATCATACTGCTGCATGGATTGCCGGGTACAGGTAAAACAACTTACCTGCGACACCTGATTGGGGAAGTGAAGAAAAAGATACTGTTTGTTTCTCCGGCTGTTGCGGGAAACCTGATGAACCCGGAATTTATTGACCTGCTGATTGATAATCCAAATTCAATTTTGGTGATTGAGGATGCAGAGAACATTATTATGGACAGAAAGTACAGCCCAAACAGCAGCGTGAGTAACCTGCTAAATATCAGTGATGGCCTGATGAGCGACTGCCTGAATGTGCAGATCATTTGTACATTCAATAGTGCGCTGAACATGGTAGATAGTGCGCTGCTGAGAAAAGGAAGGCTGATAGCAAAGTATGAGTTTGGAAAACTTGGCGTAACAAAAGCGCAAAGACTAAGTGATCACCTGAAAAAAGATAAGGTCATAACAGAGCCAATGACGCTGGCAGAAATATCCAACCCGGATGACATGAAGGTTGAAGTTCCTGCAATGAAAGTACTTGGTTTCAGGAGAGAAGAAGCGCTGATGAATTAAACACCTGCGAACCCGGAAGTAGAAATATTTCCGGGTTATTTTTTTTCAGAACAAATATATTGCATGAACAAAAAAATCAAATGGCCCATTCAAAACATAAAATTCTTGCCCTCAGCAGCAGCCGTGTAGGAGATTCCGGCTACCTGGAAACTGCGCTTCCACTCATCAGTAATCTGTTGGGCAAAGAGAAATTAAAAATTGCATTCATCCCATTTGCCATGGCGAATAACGATTATGAAGGTTATACCAATAATGTAAAGGAAGGGCTCAGTTCTTTACCCCATTTCATCGAAACTGTGTGGCCGGAAAAAGCTGAAGCAATAATTAATGATGCAGACGTTATCATGGTTGGTGGAGGTAATACCTTTAAGCTACTTGCCACCCTCCAACAACTAAAACTCATCAGTGTAATAAAAGACAAACTCAATAACGGTATTCCATTCATTGGCTGGAGCGCCGGTAGTAATATTTTATCGCCGGGCATTTATACCACTAACGACATGCCTGTTGTAGAACCAGAAAGTTTTAAAGCGCTGGATATATTTTCTTTTCAAATTAATCCCCATTATAATAATGAGTTACCAACCGGCCATCGTGGAGAAACAAGGGACCAAAGGCTGGAAGAATTTTTATTATTGAATCCAGGGAAAAAAGTTGTCGGCATTCCGGAAGGTGCTGCTATACTAAAGGAAGATGGTAATACTACGCTTCAAGGTACTTTATCAGCATTTTTGTTTTCTAATGAATCTGGTAAAGTAACCAAGACAAAAGTTATACCTGGCCGTGAATTAAATTTCTAATATTCTGCAGGATTTCGCTTTCCGGGGGAGTAATCTTCCTTGTATATCTAAATTTCAGCTTTAAATAAACAAGGAAGATTAAATGAGAGAAAGTAGAAACACTGACAAAATAATACAGGAATTTGGCCGGTCGAAGTTTGTAAAATTCTACACTTAATCTCAGGACAATTATTCTTAGAACAATTCCCGTATTTAAACCTTATATTTTCAGAACTTATTGTACACTTAAAAATAAATTTACCATACCATGTTATTAATCATATTAGGTTTTATTATTCTGATTGCATCAGCAACCTATCTGCGTGCAAATTTTCAATTAAAGAAATACGCCGGTACCGGTACTATTATAGGAATTGTATTCATACTCCTCGGAGTAATCAGCAGCTGCGTAGTGCAGATAGAAGCCGGGGAAATCGGCGTTAAAAAACTTTTTGGAAACATACAAAACGACGTCTTAGGCAGCGGGCTGCATTTTATAAATCCATTACTGGACATAATTCATATCGATGTAAAAACACAGAATTATACGATGAGTGGCATCAATGATGAGGGTACCAAAGGCGGGGATGATGCCATCCGTGTACTCACCAGTGATGGATTGGAAGAAACGATTGACCTTACTGTTTTGTATCGTGTACAAGCAGCAGATGCGCCAAAACTATTAAGAGAAACAGGTGGTGATTTTAGAGATAAGGTCGTTCGTGCTATTACACGAACACGCATCAGGGACAACGCTGTTTATTACCAGGCAGTAGATTTATTTGGTGCAAAAAGAGATGAGTTTCAGCAGAGAATTTATAAAACAATTGAAGCAGATTTTAAAAGCCGTGGTCTTATGTTGGAGCAATTATTGATAAGAAATATTACGCTCCCTGCAACGGTAAAAACTTCTATCGAAAGTAAAATAAGTGCAGAGCAGGACGCAAAGAAAATGGAATTTGTATTGCAGAAAGAACAACAGGAAGCAGAACGTAAGCGTGTAGAAGCACAAGGTATTTCAGACTATCAGCGTATTATTAATACCGGCCTTACCAGCCAGCAGCTGCAATATGAGCAGATAAAGGCTTATAAAGAAATTGCCCTGAGTCCGAATGCAAAAGTGCTGATTATGGGCAAAGGGAATGCACCAATTATTCTTGATGCAAAAGATTAAATGACTTTATTCATTAAACACAAGTAAAACATTTGCTTAAAAAATTAAACATATGGTTTCGTAAACGCTACCGGTCTATCACTGGAAGCATAGCGTTTTACCCTGCATTTATTGCATTAATATTTATTGGCGCTTCTATCCTGTTGACTACTTATGATTTTTCTAATTCGGGAAAACTTATTAAATCCCAAATGCCCTGGCTCAGCCTGAAGGATGCAACTACTGCAAGAAGCATCATTTCTTCGATTGTAAGTGGAATCATTTCCCTGACCGTATTTAGTTTTTCACTGGTGATGATTATCCTGAACCAGACGGCTTCCCAAATGAGCAACCGTATCCTGGATCAGTTGATTGGGAACCGATTTCAGCAATATGTTCTTGGCTTTTATATAGGTACTATTGTTTTTGCCTTGTATTTACTGAGCACGGTAAGAGATATTGATTCCGGCATTTCTATACCTGCTCTTAGTACCTATGTACTCATCATTCTTACTGTTGTAGATATTTTTCTCTTCATTTATTTTCTTCATTACATCACACAGAGTGTAAAATATGAAGTGATTATTGAGCGGATAGCAGACGAAACTATTGAAGTAATGCAGGCAGAGTTTGATCAGAAAAACCGAAAAGATGAAGCCGCTGTTCATGAAAAAATGTTTCCTATTTTATCCAGGCTTACAGGTATTTACCAGGGTTTCGATGAGCAAATTTTAACCAGTGTATGTACAGAAAATTGTTTTAGGGTGAGGGAAGTTCATTATCGCGGCAGGCTGGTTTATAAAGGCAGCATTCTGCTGGAAGTAAATAAAGAAATAGATGAGAAAAAAAGAGAATCAATAGCTGATGCCTGTTATGTGATAAATGCGGAAACCATACAAAATAATGCCTTTTACGGTTTTCGCCAACTTACTGAAGTTGCTGTAAAAGCACTAAGTCCCGGTATTAATGATCCCGCTACTGCAATACAAACCCTTCAGGCACAAGCCAGACTATTTTTATTTTACCTGGAACATATTCCCGGCAATACAATTTTTAATAAAGAAAACGATGTGTCAATCCATTTAATCATTAAACCCTTCGGGGATTTAGTACGTGAAGTATTATATCCCATCTGGGATTATGGCCAAAAAGACAGAATGATCCAGCAAGCAATGCACAATATTGTGTCGCATTTGCTTACTAAAAAGAAAGTACCCGAACTACTAAAGCTTTTTGAAAAAGTAGAAGAAGCCATTGGAAACAGGGACCTGTATTAAAAATAATTTTCACCCATTTTTATATTTTTTTCAAATTGGCTGCATAAATTAGAGGATGCAACCAACACCAGTCTGGAAAACTTCTCCATTTAGCCGGCTAATAATTCCACTGTTAGCAGGTATTGCACTAGCTTTTTATTTCTCTATTTCTATTACAGCAATTATTACTTCAGCTGTTTTTTTGTTCCTTGTTTTTGGTCTTATCTCTTTTGGAAATCTTCATCTAAAATTGAAACTAAGACAGCTCCAGGGCTTACTGTTGATATTGATTATCGTTTGCCTTGGTGCCTGGCTATTCTGGCAAAAAGATATCAGGCATAGAGAAGATTGGTATGGACATACCTACAAGGCTGGAAATTATTTGATCCTAAAACTTGAAGAGAACCCAGTACCAAAAGAGAATTCTTACAAAGCAGAAGCCAGTGTGATAAGTGCAGGGTCAAACAATCATTTAGCCCCTGCTTCAGGAAAAATGATCATCTACTTTGCTAAGAAACAATTTGACAGCAGCTTGAAATATGGATCACAAATCCTGATTAATAAAGACCTGCAGGTAATTAAGAATGCCGGGAATCCCGGTGGGTTTAATTATGAACGATATGCTGCTTTTCATCAGTGGTTTCATACCGTGTACCTGGTGCCTGGCGATTATTTTTCTCTGAACAAAAGCTCTCCTGATTTTATAAAAGCAACAACCCTCGCTGCAAGAAAATATGTGGTTTCTATTTTACAACAACATTTATCAGCCGATAAAAATGTATTGGGAATTGCAGAAGCGCTTATCATTGGATACAAAGAGGATCTTGATAAAGACCTGGTTCAGGCTTACAGCAATACTGGTATCGTACACCTCATTGCCATCTCAGGCATGCACCTGGGCATGATCTATTTATTGCTGGAATTTCTATTTAACATCTTGCCCTTTACCAGGAAAAGTAAGAAAAAAATCATTCCAATTATTTTATTGCTCTGGGCATTTGCCCTCGTCACAGGTGGGTCACCATCTGTTTTGCGAAGTGCTATCATGTTTAGTTGTATACTCATTGGAAAAAATTATTTTAAACAAGGCAGTTCTTTTAACGGGCTTGCAGTGTCAGCCTTCATTCTACTTTGTTACAATCCATATTATTTATGGGACGTGGGTTTTCAGCTAAGTTATTGTGCTGTGGCAGGTATCATGTGGCTGCAAAGACCAATTGCAAAACTGTTGTACGTTCAAAACAAAATACTCAATTGGATATGGCAATTGGCAACCGTGAGTATAGCTGCGCAGGTTGCAACTTTTCCTTTAAGCCTCTATTATTTTCACCAGTTCCCTTTATTATTTCTCCTGGTAAATATCTGTGCAATCCCGTTTGCTATGCTTGCATTATACACAGGAGTATCGTTGGTTATTCTCTCAGCCATTCCCTACCTGGCAGTTGCTGTAGGAGTCATTCTTTTTTACCTGATCAAAACATTGAACCTCATCGTGCAATTCTTCAATGGACTACCTTTTAATCTTGTTGATGGAATTTTTTCCAATAGCTTATCAACAATATTTCTTTACTTATTTGTATTTGCTATTTGTTATACATTCATATCTAAAAGAAAAGATTTATTTCCTCTTGCCTTATTCGCATTGCTGGCATTTGTTCTGGAAAGAAGCCTGGCTTTTACCAGCTTCTTTTCTCAGAAAAAGGTTGTGGTGTATAATGTACCACGATTTAGGGCGGTAGATTTTATTAATGCAACAGATCTGTATTTTAGTGGTGACAGCCTGCTGATTACTGATGGTGTATTGAGGAATTTTCACCTAAAGCCTTCACGCATTGCTATGCAGGCAGTGCACAACAGGTCAGAACTTCCAGGATTAAAACTAGTAAATGGTATTTTTTTATACCAGGGCAAAACAATATTACTCGCAGATAGCAGTTCACATTTTCAGGCGTCTAATAATACAATTCCCATAGACGTACTCGTAGTAAGCCGTACAGCTCCTTTCATGAATTCTTTGTTGAAAAGTTTTCGCCCAAAAATTATTGTGTGCGATGGAACTAACAGTTTGTGGAAAATTGCCCGCTACAAAAAAGAATGCGAAGAATTACATTTGCCGTTCCACGCAGTCTCTGAGCAAGGCGCTTATGTGCTAAATATTGATTAGCCCTTTTTCTTTCTGCAGTTCTATTACCACAAAGCATTTCATACAATGAAAAAAATACAATCTGCCCTTATCTCTGTTTTTTATAAAGATGGGCTGGAAAATATTATTCAGCTCTTGCACAAGAATGATGTAAAAATTTACAGCACCGGTGGTACCCAGGCGTTCATAGAAAAACTGATGGTTCCTGTTACTCCCGTAGAAAGTATTACCAATTATCCATCTATACTTGGAGGAAGGGTAAAGACTTTGCACCCGCTTGTATTTGGAGGTATTCTTGGTGTAAGAGACGATGCAGGACATGTGGCAGATATGGCAGCCTATAATATTCCTGAGATAGATCTCGTGATCGTAGACTTATATCCATTTGAAAAAACTGTGGCTGCACATACAGGTGATGATGAAAGTCCGATCATCGAAAAAATAGATATTGGTGGCCCATCGATGCTTCGTGCAGCTGCCAAAAATTTTAAAGATGTGATGGTGGTTGCTCTAAAAAAAGATTATGCAGCTTTTGAGCAAATCCTGCAAGAACAAGCAGCGGAAACCAGCATAGAACAGCGCAGAGAATATGCCATTAAAGCATTCGATGTCTGCACGCATTATGACACCGCTATCTCAGCTTATTTTCACAAAACTGATTTGGGTACTGCTTTTAATAAAACAAAACAAACGCTGCGTTACGGAGAAAACCCACACCAGTCCGCAACTTTTCATGGTGAATTGAATGAGTTGTTTCATCAACTGCATGGAAAAGAATTAAGTTATAATAACCTGGTGGATGTAGCAGCTGCTATTGATATGATGCACGATCTTTCCCCGGCATTTCCGGCAGCAGAAAATAACGACGAACCTTCCTTTGCTATATTTAAACATACCAATGCCTGTGGTGCCGCACAGCGAGAAACCATTAGTAAAGCCTGGGAAGCAGCGCTTTCCGGCGATCCGGAATCTGCCTTTGGCGGTGTGCTTATCTCCAATAAAATAATTGATACCGAAACTGCAATAGCTATCAGTGAAATATTTTTTGAAGTATTAATGGCTCCTGATTTTACAGAAGATGCACTGGGTATTTTGCAAAAAAAGAAGAACCGTATAATACTTCGTGTATTGAAAACACCGGTTGGAAAAAACAGTTCTAAAACATTGTTGGATGGCACATTGGTACAGCAACATGATGAAGGAAATTTTGCTGAGTGGACAGAAGCGGGAGACAGAAGTTGCACAGAAACTGAAAAACAAGACCTCATCTTTGCAAACATAATCTGCAAGCACCTGAAGAGCAATGCAATTGCTATTATTAAAGACAAACGCTTGCTGGGCAAGGGTTGCGGACAGACAAGCCGTGTGGATGCATTAAGGCATGCAGTGGAAAAAGCAAAACAATTCAGTGCTTCCCTGGATGGTGCCGTGCTGGCCAGTGATGCGTTTTTTCCTTTTGATGATTGTGTAAAAATTGCACATGAGAATGGAATAACTGCAGTGATACAACCCGGTGGTTCTATCAGGGATGCTGACAGCATTGCTTTTTGCAAAGCAAATAATATGGCCATGGTCATCACAGGCCTGCGTCATTTTAAACACTAAAACTTGGTTAGCCCTCTACAAAGAAGTGCTCATTAATAAAGCGCTGGTACATTTCCCGGTAGCCGGAAAACATTTTCTCGGTACCCAGAAAATTATTGTGGAAGATAGAGATGAACTGCCCGTTTACTTTTTTGCATTCCGTATAATAATGAAGTAGTTCTGCCGCAGATTGTTCCGGTGTAAGTTTTTCTTCAAAAAAACTATTGGCATCCATATAGCAAAAAGGATGAAGGCGTAGTTTAGTAGTTGCTTCTTTTTCCAGATCATACCAATAAAATGGCACAGTTACCGAAGCCCTGAAACCATTGATGCTGCCGTAGCCCATACTATATTCATCAGTTATTCCAATAGCAACAAGCTTTCTGAAAGTCTCCGGCAAGTTGAACCTGATATAATGCTGCCGGCTTTGGGTAATCGTTTTCTTGCATGCATTTTCCAGGAATTTTTTTTCAAGGTTAACTGTCTCCGGGTGCTCATAGCTCTCCCATGACGGATGCATGCCAGTTTGATAAATATTACAGTGCTCCTGCAACAGGGAGGTCATTCGTCTTCCCTGAGGGGAAAGATTCTTATCATACTTACCGGGCTTTTTTGCCAGCAGAAAAAAATAAATGGGACGCAGTGAATATTTGTTGTGCAACTGATGTAGGAATTCATATGCATCGTACGGATCTTTTTGTGCGCCAATATTTACTGCAATCCTTTCCATACCCGGCGATTGAATAAACCCACCTATATTCCTCAACAATCCTTTTCCTTTATAAGAATAAGCAATGTCAATATCATAAGTTGGAATGAAAGAGAACTGTTGCCGCCTGAACTGTAGTCCGGGAAATTTGTTTTGCAGCATTTCTTTAAAATAATGCAACCAGTAATCTATAAGTGGAATCTCTAAAAACCCTTCTTTGTAAGCGAGAGAATTTTTATAAGCATAGCGGCCATACATGTCTTTCTCATGGGGCAGGTATTCTTCATAGCGGCTGAGCAAATAAAATACAGCAGATAAAATATCAAAAGGCAGGTCTGCATTTTGCACAGCAAAGAATATTTTGAAATCATGAACTATTAAGCATTCTAAGCTTTGCTCATTAATTCCAGTTTCTGCTAAAAGACCAGATGGTTTTAAAAAGAAATCACTGGCTTCATTTTTTTGTGCACTGTAATTGAGTACAAAAAAATAATCATGTTCTGCAGCAGTATTTTCCTCCAAAATATATTCTATACCAAACTGTTCTTTAAAAATAAAATCGCAGGTGTAGCGAAGCCTGTTGGAGATATGGTCAGCAAGTATCAGGAGCATCAGCGTTTTTTTTCCTTCCACATTTCATTAAAAGTTTTTTTGCTGAAGTTCAGGTCACCCCGGTATTTGGTCCAGTCTTTAAACATTCCGTTGACCACACTATTTTTCAGGTGTCCATTTCCCAGGTTCATCATTCCCCTGTTTAGGGAAGCCAATTTCCACATTTTCCAGGCCATGCGTTCGGTGAAGTTTGTATGGTTTCCTTCCACTGATTTCTTCCTGTTGTCCAGCAAAAGTTCATGGAGATTTATTCTTACTGCACAAACTTCTGTACAATTTCCACAAAGCGAAGAGGCAAAACTCAGGTGCTGGTAAGATTTAAGTCCTTGTAAATGCGGTGTAATTACACTTCCTATTGGTCCGCTGTAAGTAGCGCCATAGCTATGTCCGCCGATATTTTTGTATACAGGGCAGGCATTAAGACAGGCCCCACAGCGAATGCAATACAGGCTTTCCCGCTGCACAGGATCTTTTAAAATATTAGTACGTCCATTATCCAGCAAGATCACATACATTTCCTCCGGGCCATCAGTTTCATTCTCCTGTCTTGGGCCAGAAACGATGCTGTTATATACCGTAAGTTTTTGCCCGGTACCAAAACTACTGAGCAGTGGCCAGAACAAACCCAGGTCTGTAAATGAAGGAATCATTTTTTCAATCCCGGCTATCACAATATGGGTTTTAGGAAACGCACAACTCAGCCGGGCATTCCCTTCATTTTCAGTTATGGCAATTGATCCGGTATCTGCTATTAAAAAATTTGCACCGGTTACACCAACCTCTGCTTCCACATATTTTTCCCGCAAAATTTCTCTTGCTTTCAGGGTCAATTGTTCCGGTGTAAAATCTATTGGCGTTCCCAGTTTCTCATTAAAAAGCTTTGCTACATCCTCTTTGCTTTTGTGCATGGCAGGAGTTACGATATGGTAAGGCGCTTCTCCATCCAGTTGTTGTATGTATTCACCCAGGTCAGTTTCCACGCTTTCTATTCCGTGTTTCTGCATGGCAGCATTCAGGTGAATTTCTTCTGTGACCATGCTCTTACTCTTCACCAGTGTACGGCAGCTCTTTTCTTTGCAGATCTTCACCAATGCATCTATCGCTTCAGTGGCATTTTCTGCCCAGATCACTTTTCCGCCACGGGCTGTAAATTTTTCTTCAAATGCCAGCAGGTTTTCCCCCAGGTTTTCCAGCGCATGCCATTTTTTGTTTTTTGCCAGGCGTCTTACTTTTTCTGTATCTATAAACTGGGCTTTGCCGGCAGGAACAGCAGCATTGTATCTGCCAATATTAAAATTGATCGTGCGTCTGTGCTGCAGGTCCGCAGCTTTTACAGTTGTTTTTTCTTTAAATGTTTTTAATATCTCTGTCATTTTTCTCTTTCTACTTACTGTGCATTATTTATTGTCCTACCATAAAAATAGCGTTGCAAAAAATGAGTTTTCCATTTTGCCAGAAGCTCCGGAACAACACATCATCTGCCAGGTAACTTATAGCGCCACGCCCCATATCCTGTACTGCAAAAACCAACCCATCCTGCAATTTGGACGCTAATTTATACCCCACGTATCCAGCCACAGGTTTTTCTTTTTTGATGACTCCCACATTCCATCCCCCTTCTTCTATGAATTTGTATACCGCATCATCCATTTTCAACGTGTAATAGTTCTTGCTATAGCCGTACATTAACGGGTGGGTATTATCTACTTCTACTTTATAAATGGCACCTGGCGTATATCCCGTAAGTGCATCTCTTTCTCGTCTTTCATAATTGCCTAATAATAAATAAGGGTCTTCTGTTTTGCTGATATCAGTTGCAGCTTCTTCGTCCTTAAATTTCACAGTGCTCCATTTTAGTTTGCTTAGCTGAGCAACTGCAGTTTGCAAAGCAATTAGTCTGCCTCCCCTGGAAACCCAGTCCTGTAATTTCTCTGCCTTAACATCTGTTTCCAGGAAACTAAACCTTCCGTCCGGCAAAATAATCACATCGTATTTTGCCAAATCTGTACGGGGGAAATCATCAGCATTTACTAATGTAACCGGATATTGTATTTCCTGGTCAATAAAATGCCAGACCTCACCAGCAGCATTTGGATTAACCCCTTCGCCTGTTACTAACATAATTTTCGGAGCCTTCATAAAATGCACTGAGGCGCTGCCAAAATCCATCCCCTTTTCTACCATACCAGTTTGTACCGTGGCAAGTTCTATTCTATTTTCGTTTGCCAGGTTTTGCATCATCGAAGAAAGAGTGCTGCCAGAGAAATTGTTTCCATTCTTCAACACAATTACACTTCCTGCACTAAATGATTTCCCATTGGCAGTAAATGGTTTCTCTGCAAACCTTAAACGCACATTTTTTTTCAATAACTCACTCACCATTTTTGCTGATGCCACCCCCTGCCAGGGAACCACATAACCATAAGCGTCGGGCAGGTTTACTTGTTTGTTTTCATTGAAAGTAGAAATAACCCTTCCTGCACTCACCGGCTGCGTAGTTGCATAAGCCTGTATTCCATAAGCATAAGGAAGTGCCCATGCAGTGATATCATAAGTAACAGTATCGCTTAGTTTTGTTTGTGGTTCCAGCAATGCTTTTACCAAAACAGCTTGTGGTTGTGCTGCCTGTACGACTATATCGTTTTCATTGTACGTAAATGATTCTTCTTTTTTGCTGTAATAATTATAGCCACGGCCAGAGCCCGAACCCTGGCTAGTAATGATTTGGTTTTTTTGAAGTAATGCTAAAAGTGCCGAAAGATTTTGTTTGTTCTCCGGTGTTTGTTTTAAAATATAAGATTTGTATGAACCGACTTTCCCCGCAACAGCATTATTAAAATAGTTGGCATATTCCTGCATTAATTTTTTAGCCATGGTGCTTGCAGTTTCTACTGTACTAAGCCCGGTGGTTACATGGTGCATTACCCTGTCATTCAATGTCAATGTATCTCCTTCCGCAGTTATTGCAGCCAACCCTCCCCTTGGTCCGCCGCCCTGCTCGTAAGTCATACCAATAGCACCGTTAAACATGGGGTAGGTATCTCCATAAGATGGATAAAAAAGATCGAAGATCTCATTGGTAAAATACAACCAGCCTTTGCTGTCAAAATATTTTGCATGGTTCCTGCCGATATTCACCTGGAACTCTTTCTGCCATGGCGTAATTACTTCATGATATGGTTCGGCAGCCGGAGCAAAATAGTATGGATTATTTACGCCCTGCTCATGAAAATCTACATGCACCTGCGGCATCCATCGTTGGTATTCTTCTACCCTGGCTACAGTTTCTTTCTGCGTTTGCCAAGCCCAATCACGGTTCAGGTCATAGTTATAATGGTTGAGTCTTCCACCCGGCCAGGGTTCATGGTGCTCTCTTGCCGCCAGATCAGGATTTGCTGTACTGCCCACCACATCATTAAACCAATTGACATAGCGATCTCTGCCATCAGGATTTAGACAGGGGTCTATGATTACAACGGTATTTTGCAACCAGCCCTGTGTTTTTGTATTATTCTGATCGAGTAACTCGTATAAAGTTTGCATGGCCGCTTCACTGCTGCTGGTTTCATTGCCATGTACATTATAACTCAGCCATACCATCGGGATCGCAGTTGCAGCATTCCCTTTACCCTGTGAGAGTTGGAGGTTTTGCTGTCTTATGTTTTCAATATTTCCCATGTTTGCCGAAGAAGAAATAGTGGCGACATATAGTGGTCGATGACCATAAGTTTCACCATATTTTTTCAGCTGCACCTGCGGTGTTGCTGTAGCTGCCACATATGTAAAATAATCTGCAATGCGGTAGTAGGGCGTATACCTGCTGCCGATTTTATAACCAAGAAATTGCTCGGGCGATTGCAGCTGCGCAAAAACAGCTGAAATGTTATAAAGAAATATTAAAAGAGCAAAAGCAAATTTTTTCATCAATGAAATATTTTGTTTAGATATATAGAAGAGGGCTAAAATTAAAACATAAGGGAAGAAGATGAAATTAAAGTTTGGGATTTGAAGTATGATGAGTGTGTAAAGATGTCCCTCAAGCAAATTTTAGTTCCGAAGAATGAATAATTACCTTTGCCCCATGCAGTTCAAAGATGTGATAGGACAACAGGCTATTAAAGAGCAATTGGTGCAAATGAGCGCCCAGAACCGGGTAAGTCATGCCCAGTTGTTCCTGGCCCGGGAGGGAAGCGGCGGACTGCCTATGGCGCTGGCTTTTGCTCAATACATGGTCTGCGAAAGAGTGCAGGGAAAGAATAAATCGGGCAATGATGCAGGGCCTTCACTTTTTGGAGATGCGCTACCGGAACCAAAGACAACAGCTGTAATGACAGATTCCTGCGGGGAATGCAATGCCTGCAAAAAAGCGGCAGACATGGTGCACCCGGATATTCATTATAGCTATCCCATCTTCCCTAAAAAACCTGGAGACAAATCAAAATGCACAGATTTTATTACAGAATGGCGGAGTTTTATACAAACCCAGCCTTATGGAAATAATTTTGACTGGCTGCAATCTTTAAAAGCAGAAAACAAACAGGGAAATATCAATGTGCATGAGTGCCAGGATATCATCAAAAAAACGAACCTGAAAAGCTTTGAGAGCGCCTATAAAATCCTGATCATGTGGATGCCGGAAATGCTGGGTAAGGAAGGAAATATTCTATTGAAACTGATAGAGGAACCGCCGGCAAATACCTTATTCATTTTCGTTGCCGAAAATGATGAACATATTCTTCCGACCATTCTGAGCCGGACACAGCTGGTAAAAATTGCACCATTATCGCAAGAGCAAATAAGTGATGCACTAAAACAAAGAGAAAAGGCTGATACGGCAACTGCCAATCATATGGCAAAACTCGCAGAAGGAAATTACAGAGAGGCTTTACATTTTTTGCAACATTCTGATGAGAACCAGGAAGAAATACTGAGAAGCTGGCTGAACCTGATAGCCACACAAAACCTTCCGGGCCAGGTAAAATGGATAGAGGATATAAGTAAGATTGGGAGGGAAAGACAGAAGCAATTCATCAAATACTTTGTTCACCTGTTGCAGCAAAGTGTTCACCTGCGTATTATAGATGAAACGCCAAATGCAGAAAACGATTTTGCCCGAAGAATAAATAAGTTATGCAATATTGCGCAGCAGGAAGCCATCATGCAGGAGCTGGACAATGCCAGTTATTATATAGAAAGAAATGCCAATGCCAAGGTGTTGTTCCATGCGCTCACAATAAAATTTTTTCACATTATCAAACACCATGTACAAGTAGTGGTGCAGTAAATAACAATTCGGTGAATCATTCACAAATTCTTGTCGCACTTGAACCGCTGAGGGTTTGATCAAAATATTTTTCGTGTAGTTACTAGCGCTGTTCAAGCCCTTTCGGAGTTGCAAAATCTATATTGTCAAAATGCAGGTTTCATCTGCGGCTATCATTACAAAACCCCATCAGGGGTTTGAGGTAGTTCAGGAAAAAATAAGGTTATCAATAAGGGCTAATGATTTAAATAACACCCCCGGTTTTTTCTTTTAACTCCCCTTCTTCTATTACTTTATTAAACTGAGGTTCCAACTCTACCGCATCTGCTGCCTGTATTTCGTCCTCGTTTTTTGCTTTTTTACTGGCAGATACCAGGCTGATCATCATGATAATGATTGATAAAAGAATTACTTGTACAACTACTGACTTATTGATAAAGGGAATGCTGTTTTCTGGCAAAACACCCAGGAACAACAAGATGGTTATAAGACCACGTGGAGCTACAAAAAGCAAGGAGCGTAATGGCAGCTTACTCCACATGAGCTGTATGGCCCTGAAAGTATAGATCACCAATAATATTTCAGCCGACCAAAGCAGGGTAGCGGTATTTATGATTTCTGAAGTTTTCAACTGGAAGCCAAAAAGTAAAAAGAATAAAGACCTGATAAGGAAAGCGGCTTCTATAACTAGGCCTTTAAACTTAATCACCTCTTCATTCAATCCTACAGGTTTCAGCCGATCTATCAATTTAAATCGCCTCAGTTCATCAAGGTTGCCTATAAGCAAACCAAACACCATTATAAAAATTAGCGAAGGCAGGTGCAGCAGCTTTGATATTTCGTAAACAAGGATTACCATCAGCATGATGGGCATAAACTTAATATGATGGGTGATCTTGCTCAGCAAAAAGGAAAGACCCAGTGTAGCGATAAATGAAACTACAATAATGGCAAGCAGCTGTACACCGAAAATGCCAAAACTTCCAATAGTGATGGTTGCGTTGGCCACTATGAAATTGAAAAAAACCACGCCAATGATATCACTCATACTACTTTCATATATGATAAACTCCTGGTTCGTTTTACTCATATTGCTTACACTCGGTATCACCACAGCACTGCTGATCACACAAAAAGGAATCGCATTAATCAGGCTTTGTTTAAAAGGAACATCCCCCAACCAGGCAAACAGGAAAGCAATGACAAAAGCGGATACCAACATACTGACAAGTACACCCACTATTGACTTCCTGATGAGTGGGAATTTGCTCTTGTTCAATTCAAGTTCCAGGGAGCCTTCAAGTACAATCAGTATCAACCCTATAGTACCAAGTATTGGTAACAACGCAGTAAACTGCGGAAGAGAGAGTTCAAAATAATTTGAAATTTGTTTTACCCCCCAACCCAACACGAACAACAAAATAACACTTGGTATTTTAGTTTTGGAAAAACTAAGATCAAACAGGTAGGCTATCAGCAATAATACACAGAAAGATATAATGATGGCGGTGGTCATTGGCTGCAAATGTAATTCTGTTTTTTCACTGGAAAAAAATATTAGAACCTGCTAAAAAGCTAACAAACTAATTTTTAATAATACCGGGGTCAGAAAAAAACCAGCTACAAATTGCCACTACCTTGCTTCAATGCAGTAAGAATAGCCAGCAAAATATTGTAATCATCCTCTATCCAGTTTCCTACAGGTTCTCCTTTAAAACTGGTTCGGGAAAGTGTACGATTGTACATCTCATAAGCTTTCATGGCATCTGCTTCATTGTAAAACGTTTTCACCCAGATGGGATCTACATCTTCCCGCGGTAATACCCCAATCCCACCATTGTAAATACTGATCAGCGATTTAGAATATTCGAAAGAAACCACACGGGAGCTTCTTTCTTTTGCAGCTTTTAACACATAAATATAATGTTGAATTAGATTGACGAGTTTCTCTTTAATGGCAGCAGCAGAATCTTTTTTGGTTGACCTGATCCGCCAGGTATTGTTGCCCTGGTAATAAGGATCTTCTTTAAAATCCTCAATGGGTAACGCAGAACGAATTAAAAACATGGTGCTGTTCTCCTTATTGTTTGTAAGAGAAAGTGTGGCATTTTTATCGAAAGTTTGCGAGATCGTAGATAGTTGAACAGGGTTTTCACCGGAAGGAATTAGTGTGAGGTTATTGGTTTCGGGTGTAAACTTCCACCTGCCGGTAGTATAGTCGCCGTTTCCTACAACCCTAGTATAGGATTGGTCTGCAAAAAATGAAAGGATCACCCCCAATTTTACCAGGTCCCCGTGAGTAGGTTTTTTTCCTGTAATATCACTATTGATGTCGGAACCATCGTTTGAGGTATAATTAGAAAGCGACCAGGTGCCCTCAATGCCGCCGGTTTTTGCTGCATTCCTGTTTTTGGTTTTACACGCAGTAAATGAAAAAACAATAATGAAGAGATAGAATAGTTTCACAGAAAAAAAATGCTTGTTATAATGGAGGCATTATAATAGCAATAATAAAAATAATCACGAAAGGCACCAAAAATATAGTGAGTACCCTTACCCATTTCTTTTTGTCTGAAAGAGATATCAGGAAAATACCTGTCATGAAAAGTACAATAGGCAATACCGGAATTCCGCTGATCCAGTTAGTAAGTGTGCCTGAGATGAGTGCCGGGAGACCTATCCAGTAAAAAGAGCGGGTGATTTTTTGGTTGTGTTTCCTTTTTGATATTTCCTTCATAATTAACGGGGTTTAAATTTGGTCAACCCTTCTTTACTTTTGTACAAAAGATTAGTTGGGCACCTATCAGGCTAAAAAGCTCCATTATAATTGCGCTAACACATTATCTTTTCTGTTAGCGACTCTTCAGAAAATTCGAAAAATAAATAACCGGGGTTTTATCCTCAGCTAATTTTTTCCCGAATCTGAATAGAGTATTACATAATTATGCCAATTTTATAGGTAAGTCAACCCGTGATTTAACCCTTTTTTGCGGGTGCACAGAATGATGGGAGATCTAAAAGCAGGAAGGCATATTCAGTATGAATGTGATCTCACAATGCGTGACCGTACAATAAGTAAGTAAGTGGGTGTTTGTTAAGCGTTTTTGCATTAATTTCGGGCATCTAAAAAAACTACCGTTTTTACAAACACAAAGCAACAGATATTATGGCAGAAGTGATACGCATGCCCCGGCTGAGCGATACGATGGAAGAGGGAAAAATTATTGCATGGCACAAAAAAGTTGGCGATAAAGTAAAACCAGGCGATGTATTGGCAGAAGTGGAAACTGATAAAGCTACCATGGAACTGGAAAGTTATGATGAAGGCACCCTGTTGCATATTGGAGTAGAGGCAGGAAAAGCAGCCAAGGTAGAAGGTGTGCTTGCGGTAATAGGCAAAGAAGGAGAAGATTACAAAGCTGCATTGGAAGAAGCAGGCAGTAATGATACAACAGAAGAGAAAAAAGAAACGCCGAAAGAGGAAAAGAAAGAAGAGGAAAAGAAGGAAGAGAAAAAAGAAGAGACACCTAAGGCTGAAACCAAACAGCAAAGTAAACCAGGTAAGGTTGCCCTGCCGGAAGGAGCCAAAGAAATACGCATGCCGCTGCTGAGCGATACCATGACCGAAGGAAAGATTGTAGCCTGGAACAAGGAAGTAGGCGATGAGGTGAAAGCTGATGATGTACTCGCAGATGTGGAAACGGATAAAGCCACGATGGAAGTAGTTGGCTATGAAGAAGGGACTTTGTTGTATAGAGGAGTAGAGGCCGGATCGGCAGCTCCGGTAAACGGATTGATAGCCATAGTGGGCAAAAAAGGAACTGACGTTACTGCTTATGTAGAAGCTGATAAAGCGGGTGCAAATAATGCTGAGGCTTCAGGTTCTGAAGATACATCAGCAACTACTGAAACTTCGGAAAGTGCAGCAACTTCTGCTCCTGCAGAAGAAAGTACTGAAAAAGAAGCAACAAGTGAAACTGAAAATACTGCCCCGGCAAATGATGGTGGAAGGGTTCTTGCCTCTCCATTAGCCAAAAAACTGGCTGAGGACAAAGGTATTGATATCAGCAAAGTGAACGGCAGCGGAGACGGTGGCCGTATAGTAAAAAAAGATATTGACAATTATAAAGAAGCTGCTGCTCCTGCAGCCGCAACTGCCGCTGCAACAACAGCAGCTGCACCGGATTCCGGAAAGCAGGCAACAGCCGCTCCTGTGAGGGAATTCTCTCCGGCTGGTAAAGAAGGCCATACGGATACTGAACTCACCCAAATGAGGAAAGTGATAGCCCGCAGGCTGGGAGAAAGTAAATTTGCTGCCCCTCATTTCTACCTGACCATGGAGGTGAATATGGATAATGCCATGGCAGCCCGTGTGCAGATGAATGAAGTAAGCCCCGTAAAGATCTCTTTTAATGATATGTTGATTAAGGCCGCTGCTACTGCATTGCAACAGCACCCAGAAGTAAACAGCAGCTGGATGGGCGATTTCATCAGGCAGAACCACCATATTCATATCGGATCAGCACTGGCATTGCCGGAAGGATTGATCGTACCGGTCATTAAATTTGCCAACGAAAAATCATTATCCCAGATAGCAACAGAGGCGAAAGGATTGTATCAAAAAGCAAAAGATAAAAAACTGCAACCCGTAGAATTCAGTGGCAATACATTTACCATCAGCAACCTCGGCATGATGGATATAGATGAATTTACGGCTATCATTAATCCACCAGACAGTGCTATACTTGCTGTAGGAAGAATTTCAGAAAAAGTAGTAAGGAAAGGCGATGGTTTCGCCGTAACCAATGTTATGAAACTAACCCTGAGTTGCGATCACCGCAGTGTAGATGGTGCTGTTGGTGCTGCGTTCCTGCAGACTTTGAAGAAGTATGTGGAGAACCCGGTGATGATGTTGGTGTAGCCCACCAGACGACCCCAGAAGCCCCCCCGCCCCCCAAGGGGGGAGAAGTGAAGAGTAATATTAAACTGTAAAAGTCTTCTAATTAGACCTCTTGCTTTTCTATGAATTTGTTTTTGTATTTTTCATTTATCTCTTAAGCACCTAATCATTTAAAACAATTAGATACAGCTATTGTTAGTTTAAATACATTGAACACAAACAAAGAAAATACTTCTGACCTTAATTCCCCCCTTGGGGGGCCGGGGGGGCATGGGGGGCCTCCTGTTATATTATTCGATGGCGTTTGCAACCTTTGCAATGGAGCAGTTCAGTTTGTCATCAAAAGAGACAAGCAGGATATTTTTCGTTTTGCATCCCAGCAGAGCGATGCCGGGCAGCAACTGCTGAAAGCAAACAACCTTCCACTCCACGATTTTAATTCTTTTGTACTTCTATACCAGGGCAAGACCTACCTGCAATCAAGTGCAGCGCTTGTGGCCGCAAAACTACTCAGTGGGCCAATAAAATTACTTTATGGCTTTATTATTGTACCAAAATTCATCCGGGACGGCGTATATAAATGGATAGCCCGCAACCGGTACAAATGGTTTGGTAAAAAGGAAAATTGTTGGATACCGACTAAGGAATTGAAGGGGAAGTTTTTGGAGTAGATTCATGGT
>JBBQYS010000048.1:0-22180 GCA_038208485.1 Chitinophagales bacterium | reverse complement strand
AAAGTATAAGGCGTAGTTCCGTTTGATCCCGTAAAGGTCAGTACCGGCATTGGAGTATTCTGACAAACAGTGGTTGTTCCGGTTATCGTAGCAGAAGGAAGTGGATTTACAGTTACAGTGGCTGATTGCCCGGTAATGGGTGAGGTAGCACAAAGTGCAGCCCCGGCATTTTGGACACCTGTAAGGTTATATGTTGTAGTACCAATAGTACTTCCCGGAATCGTGAAACTAACTGTGGTAGCGGTACCAGTTGTAGTTGCAATTTGAGCAGCACCCCCGTTTATATTATATGTAAATGTATATGGGGCAGTTCCGCCTGTACCGGTAAATGTAATTACCTGGTCAGGAGAACCAGCACATATTATAGCCGAACCTGTAGCGGTCGCTGTAGGTAAGGGTGCAATCGTGATGACTTTAGTAATGGTATCCCCAACGCAACCCGCTGTAGTGATACTGCTGAACCTAACGTTGTATGAACCTGGTGCGGAAAATAAATGCGATGGATTTTTTAATGCAGAAGTGTTATTTGCACCACTGCCCGGATCTCCAAAGTTCCAATACCACTTATAAGTCGGACGAACAGAAGTCGTTGCGTCTGTAAATTGAACAGTTTCGGCAACACAACCAGGCGCAGAATAAGTAAAATCTACTGTTGGCGGAGCCGATACAGAAAGAATGAAATCTATATCCTGTGTATTTCCGCACGAAACTGCTGTTGCTGGTGCATAGGCCGTTATCCGTATAGGATAATTTCCCACATTATTAAAGTTGTAAAATGAAGGCAGAGAATACCAATACAGCGTTCTACCATCTACAATTGTTGTAGAATCAGGAATGGGTGTTACCTGCATTACATTAGTTAGTGGAGGCCCCGGAGGATTGGTTGCACCCAGGAAATTCCAAAACAAAGAATCAACCTGGTAAGGAAGTGAAATAGTAAACTTAAAAGGGGTACCTGTACAAACTGAAGGAATAGATTCTATTCCGAATTCTGTAGAAGTTTTCACCTGCTGGAACAAATCTTTCACATTCGTGCCTGCATTGTAACCGTAGCTTTCAAATTGCCCAAATCCATATGCTATAGCGTTAAATCCAGAATCGGATTCAATTAAATGAGAAATATTTCCAGTCACACTTTGTTTCAAATAAGAATAACCAGGTTCCTGGGGATGTACTACAAATAAGGTTGGGCTCACAGGATTTCCATCAAGCTTAAATGAAGACAATGCAGTTCCGGTATTTGGTATAATTACATTATAAAAATGCTGAGTAATAGCAAAATTCGGGGTTGCATTCCAAATCACTTTGCTAATATTCTGCTCAACAGGGCTTAGATAAATTACTTCAGGATCTCCTAGGCTTCCATTGGCTGAATTTCCACAATAATTTCCGGTTGAAGGGAAATATTGTGCTACTGTGATTGGCTTATCAGCTTCAATACGAAGTGGTTGACTGGTTGGTGGAAGTTCGTAATAAAAATTTTGTTGCAATGGTACTGCAATAGGTGCCCCATTCACCGTAACAGCAGCTGTAGGATCTGAGACACATATTCTAAAAACATTGTTTGGTAGAGATAGGCTTGTCGTAGTTAAATATTTTTTTCCCCAGGCTGTTTGCGGAAATGCCTGCACCATATAATTATCTGAGGATCCACCTCCACCGGGGCAGCCAATACCAATTCTTCCGCTACCGGAAAAAACAGCTATTTTTTTACATGCTCCGGTTCCGGATGGTATACTCCTGATCCTTGATCCTGTAAGATCAACACCGGAGGTTCCGCTATATTGTCCCATCAAATTATAAACCTGCCCTTGCGTTAAATTAACAGTAAAAGGAACGCCGGCTGCACGGGTAAGTGTTGCCTGCTTTGGAGTTATTTCTACAGTAGTCGTCCCAGTATCAGCAGCTATTACATAGAAAAAGCAGTTAGAGTTAGGCGTATTAGAAAGATTGGTATAGTTGATTGAGTAATATTCTTTACCTAATGTATTTGTAGGAAAAAGAATTGTTGCACCTGATACGCTTGCATTGTAAACATGCGCATAAGCAACCATTGGCTTATCAGACGTAATATGTATTCCTTTATTTTCAGGTGTCGTGGATTCTTGAAAAAGACGTACATCCTGTGCACCTGCCTTAGGTAAAGCAGCAGAAGTTAGTACAGTAGGTGCTGCACCACTCGTAATTGTTTGGGTATAGCCCACTGAAGGAATGGAAATTATAACCGTGGTAACCTGATCGGTAGCAAAGTATAATCTCATGTCCTGAATATTACCATTAGTGCCGGTAACAACCATATTTTGATGATACCCATACCCAACCCAAAAATCTGTGCCTTTGTTTGAAAAATCCTGGGCAGTAACTGACCCTGTTATTCCAATAAGGAAAGAGAGAAGAGATAAAAAATTTCTCATGTTAAGCTTACTACATTTGTTGATGCCCTATTAAAAAAAAAAGGAAAAGTAAATTTACTTATATAATTCAACATTTCACCATATAAAACGGGTTATCTGGTGAAGAAAAAAGAAATCGGTAGGGTTAAGCTGAGGGCAGGTGCATGAAAAATTTACCTGGTAAAAACAAACGAATGATAGTGTAATTTAGGAGTTTGCAGTTATAACTTCAGTTACAGCTACTTCTTTCTTTACCCTATAATAAGTAAACTTTGCAGCTAGTTTATTAATAGACTGTTTGAATTTGCAATTATCTGTTGCTTCATTTTCTGCACCCCATACGTACCCGATGGTTTTAAACGTCTTACCATCTGTGCTCCCCTGTATTTCCCAGGTTGCACTATTGTCTATATGATTTACCGGCCATTCTAAAAACAAATTACCGCCTTTTAGTGCTGGCTGCAAACTAACATATCCTAAAGTATTGTCTTGAGATGTAGAAGTTGAAGGTTGTGCGAAACTGTTAAAACTGATTAAAAACAGCGTAGCTAGTGTAAAGATTCTCATGTTGAATTTAATTTATTGGATTTGTAGTAACAAAACTACAACAATCTTTTAATACAATGACAACATTTTAAAAAAAATATTTACAAGAATTAATTGTTTAAACTAAATGACTATTCAAATAAAGGTGTCATCATGTCATGTAAAATCTAGTTTAGTCAAAAAATTTAAATAGCAGTTTATAATTCCTGTTCTGTGGAGTATGGTATCCGGGCAAAGATTTTTAGATTATTATAATGTATTATTTTTTTAATATTAAAATCTATATAAAGTACAAGTTTATCAATACATTTTAAATTAATGATAATCAACTATTAAAAGTATTTTATATAAATTATAGCTAAAAATCTGATTACTATTTTTAAAATAGAATTTGTTTAAAATAATATATAGATTAAACTAATTTTTAATTTCATATAAATATTATAAAAACCTACTAATCTATAATTTACATTAAATAAAAGTAACTATAATAATTAGGTGAATTTTATCACCATTTTTCAACTGCTATTCACTCTAAAACTAAAAATAATAGTAGAATGAATTTTCAGAAAAAACTTTAAATTTGAACGATCTTTTCTATTACCTACCTTTACATTCAAACTCCCCTTTCATGAAAATCAGTGCCTTATTTAGCTTCATTTTTATCCTACTATGTGTGTCATCCTGTCGTCCTCCAAAGGATTTGGTTTTTAAAGAGTACAAAAATCTCCGACTGGATAATGTAGGATTTACAAATGCTGTTCTAAAAGTTGACCTGGTTTACTACAATCCCAACAACATCGGGATAGAATTAAATCGGACAGACCTGGACCTTTATATAGATAGCAGTTACCTGGGGCACAGCAGCCAAAACGTACAGGTAGCAATTCCCGCGAGGAAAGACTTTACGCTTCCCCTACAGATAAATGTGGATATGAAAAACTTGTTGAAAAACGGGATTACTTCTCTTTTTAATAAAGAAATCGCAGTTAGATTGGTAGGAAATGTAAAAATTGGAAAGGCTGGAGTATATAAAAATATCAAGGTAGATTATACATCCATGCAAAATTTCTCGATGTTTCGGTGATTTAGGGCATAAAAAAGCCCTGTACGTCGTACAGGGCCTGGAATGATTTTTTATATTAATGATGTGCTGCTTCACCTTCAGCTGGTTTCTTGCAGCAGGCTGGAAGTTTAGCGTATATATCTTCATTTGCTGTTACATTATCAGCATCATAACCTGTATTGGCTATGTTTGTTTTTATCTGCTCCACATTAATGCGGTCTTTCAGGTAACTAACTGTAGTAGTCTTCTTTTTTACATTAACTACTACTGATTGAACGCCATCGTAGCGGCTCAGGGTTTTCTCTATCTTGTTTTTACACATACCACACTGAATCGTAGGTGTAGAGATCACTACTTTTTTCACCTGGGCAAAGGCACCAAGGCAAAGGATCATAGAAAATAAAAAGGTAAGTTTTAAAGCTTTCATATTGGTTGAATTGTTTTAGGGTGTAATTTATTTTATTTCTTCCATTCTGATGGATTTTCCTGCCACTTTAACAAGGTTTTGATCTGTGCTGTACTTACCATTTTCTTTTCTAAAGCTATATCTATCATGGCTTTGTAATTTGTTACAGAAAAGAATGGAATTTTTGCTTTTGTAAACGCCAGAATAGCTTCCGGAAAACCATAATTAAAAATGGAAACCATTCCGTCCACTTGCAGTTTTGCTTTTTTCAGCACTTTGCATACTTGTAAGCTGCTATTACCTGTACTGATCAGGTCTTCTATCACCACCACTTTGGTTCCTTTGTTATAAGCGCCCTCTATTTGGTTACCCATGCCGTGTTCTTTGGGTTTCGGACGTACATATATAAAAGGCAAGCCAAGTTCATCAGCCAGTATTGCACCCCAGGAAATACCTGCAGTAGCGACTCCGGCTAACATTTCAGCGTCAGAAAATTCTTCTGTAACCTGCTTCAACAATTCTTTTTTCACAATATTTCTTTCATCTACATAAGATAATAATTTGCGGTTGTCGCAGTAGATAGGACTTTTCCAGCCGCTTGCCCAGGTATATGGTTTTTTGGGATTGAATTGAACCGCACCTACATTGAGTAATTGCTCTGCTACCAAAGAAGTATTTATCATGCTGCAAATGTAATATATGAATGCAGAAGATAACCAAATCAGTGAAAATTCAGATATATAAATTCCCTACATTTACTTTATGGATATGATTATATATTTTAATGGGCAACCACTCTATCTCTGCGATGAAAAAACTCCTGAAATAGAGGAGTTGCTCACTCATCCAGATGCCATTTACATGGATGAACTGAGTAAGCCAGCTATTAAAACCTTGCTGCATGAGGTAAAAAAAGAAGAATTTCATGCTGGAGTGATCTGTCACAAAGATTTTGAAGCATTAAAAAAAACCTTTTTTAAACAATTCCTGAATATAGAAGCTGCCGGCGGAATTGTACAAAACGAAAAAAGAGATATTTTATTTATAAGACGCCTGGGCAAATGGGACCTGCCAAAAGGCAAGCTAGATGAAGGAGAAGTTCCTGAAACTGCTGCAGCCCGGGAAATAGAGGAAGAGACCGGGGTAAACGGGTTAGAACTAAAATATAAAATCTGCAATACTTATCATGTGTATGAAGCATTTGGTAAAACATACCTTAAAACAACACACTGGTATTATTTTGAAACCATGGGTGTACATAAACTTTCAGCCCAGGAAGAAGAAAATATTACCGAGGTAAAATGGTTTAGCACAAAAGACATAAAAATCCCAGTAGCAGATACCTGGCCTGCTATTAAAGATGTACTTAGTACATTTTTTGATAAACCCTGATCTATTTTTTCTTGATTTCCAGGATCGCCATAGTAATGCGGCTAATACAAACCAGGTCGCCGGCGTCATTGGATATCCTGATCTGCCAGACCTGTGTGGATTTTCCTATATGAATTGGTAATGCTTTCGCAGTTACAAATCCTTCTCTCACTCCTTTGAGGTGGTTTGCATTGATCTCTAAACCTACGCTTTGGTACTTCGAAGGATCAATAGTATAGTATGCGCCAAGGCTGCCAAGGGTTTCTGCGAGGGCGCAACTTGCGCCACCATGTAAAAGCCCAAAAGGTTGTTTCGTACGTTCGTCTACCGGCATTTTCATCTCCAGGTAATCGGGACCTATTTCTACCCATTCAAAACCCAGGTGATGGCCCATAGTATATTCTTTAAGGCCCGGTGCATTTTCGAGTGAAAGATTTTTATCAAACCAAATGGTATCTGTCATTATAATAATATCTTTTCTTTTAAAGTTTTTATGTGTTCATTTACGGCATGTGGCAAAAATTTCGACACATCTCCCCCATTTTTCAGGACATCTCTTACTAGTGTACTGGCCACAGAAGTAAATTGCGGAAGACAAGTAAGAAAGATTGTCTCAATATTGTCTTCCAGGCTGCGGTTCATATCCGCAATAGCTTTTTCATATTCAAAGTCATTTACATAGCGGATGCCACGCAAAATGAATGTAGCATTGTATTTTTTGCAACAATCTACTGTGAGTCCATCATAGATAACTGCTTCTACTTTTGGTTGATCTGCGTAGATTTCTTTTAGCCATTCCAGTCTCTCTTCATCAGTAAACATGGGTTGCTTGTTCACATTGCGACCTATACCAATGATCATTTTATCGAATAAGGGCAGAGCCCTGTTGATAATATCTGTATGACCCAGGGTAACAGGATCGAACGTCCCGGGAAAAAGGCAAATTCTCATTTCAGTTTTGTTTGTATCGTTCACAATAAATGAGCAGCAGTTGCCTACGAGTTTTAGTATTGTTACTTTATATTTTCGTTGCCGGCCAGCAGGTATAATACCGCCATTCGCACGGCTACGCCATTTTCTACCTGTTGCAAGATAATAGAATCTTTACTATCTGCCACATCACTGTCTATTTCCACGCCCCTGTTCACTGGTCCGGGATGCATGATCACGATCTCTTTGTCCAGGCTTTTGATCAGTTTAGAACTAATTCCATATGCCCTGTTGTATTCCCTGAGCGATGAAAACAATACCTCATTTTGTCTTTCCAGTTGTATGCGCAGAATATTAGCCACATCGCACCATTGTAAAGCTTTCTTAATATCGTACTCCACTTTTACACCAAGCGCTTCCTTTACATATTTAGGAATAAGCGTTGGCGGACCACTCACCATAACTTCGGCTCCCATCTTAGTCAACAGATAAATATTACTCAAAGCCACCCTTGAGTGCATTATATCACCAACGAGTAACACTTTCTTTCCTTCTAAAGATCCGATTCTTTCTATAATAGAATAAGCATCGAGCAAAGCCTGTGTAGGATGTTCATTAATTCCATCCCCGGCATTTACTATAGCTGTATTAGGGAGATGCCTACTGAGAAAATGTGGTGCGCCGCTGGCACTATGCCGCATTACGACCATATCCACTTTCATACTCAGAATATTATTTACTGTATCTAACAGTGTTTCCCCTTTGGAAACGGAGGAACTGGAGGCCGAAAAATTGATAGTATCTGCACCAAGTCTTTTCTCTGCGAGCTCAAATGAAATTCGTGTTCGGGTACTATTCTCGTAAAAAAGATTTACAATACTCACGTCCCTGAGAGAGGGAACTTTCTTAACCGGTCTTTGTAAAATTTCTTTGAAACGAACAGCTGTGGAGAGAATAAGGGAAATATCCCTCTCTGTAAGGGATTTAATGCCAAGTAAATGTCTTGTAGATAGTTGCATTAAAAATCAAAGCTAGTGTAAATGAAGCAAACTAAAAAAACAGGTAAAACGCTACGCATAAATCACCACCTCCTCTTTATCCCAGTCTGCCTTTATTTTTTCTGTAGGCTGTGTGTTCACAGCTATTCCGCAGAAATCGGGTTGTATCGGTAATTCCCGGCTAAACTGCCGATTGACCAACACAGCAAGTTCTATTTTTTCCGGACGACCAAAATCCTGTAAAGCATCCAGGGCTGCCCTTACGGTACGACCGGTATACAATACATCATCTATCAGCACTACCCTTTTCCCGGTAATTGCTGTATCTATTTTTGTTTCTTTTGCCTCATGTAATTCCTGCCGTACATCATCCCGGTAAAAAGTAATATCCAGTATACCGTAATTGATTTTTTGATCGCCGGCAAGTTTTTTCATTTCTGTCAATATTCTTTCTGCCACAAAAACACCTCTTGGTTGTATGCCAATGAAAACGACATCATCCAGTGATTCTATATCCTCCAGCAGCTGATGCGCCAGCCGGTTGATGGTAAGAGAAAGATTTGATTTGTTGAGAATCAGTTTCAAGTAGAAGCCTGTTAAAAATGATTGACCTGAATAATACGCTGCGAAAGTATCATTATTTTTTTTGATTTGGAAACTGGCTAAGCAAAACCCTATTCTTTCTTCATTGCTTCCATTTTATTAAAATGTTTTAGCTCATAACATCTATAGCTTATAGCCAAAACGTTTTGGCAACTGGCTTGATGGTACATCAAATTTCAATCACCAAAACGTTTAGGTTTATTTTTTTTAACATGTACAAAAGGACAGCCTCAGTTATTTATTTTTCTTTCAAAAAAGGATAACCGAAATGTGTTGGCGGATCAAAGGTTTCTTTGATCGTTCTTGCACTTAGCCAACGGTAAAGATTTAGTTGGCTGCCAGCTTTGTCGTTTGTACCACTTGCTCTTGCCCCGCCAAATGGCTGCTGTCCTACTACGGCACCAGTTGGTTTATCGTTTATGTAGAAATTGCCGGCACTGTTCCTCAGTTTGTTCGTTGCTAATTCTACTGCAAACCTGTCTTTAGCTATCACTGCACCGGTAAGTGCATAAGCAGAAGTATTGTCCACCAGTTTCAGCGTTTCTTCAAATTTATCTTCGTCATAGACATAAAGTGTAAGCACTGGTCCAAACAACTCATCACACATGGTCACGTATTTTGGATCTGTAGTTTCTATTACGGTTGGTTCAATGAAATAACCGGTAGACTTATCACATTTTCCACCTGCCCAAAGTTTAACTCCACTGTCTTTTTTACGGGCATCTTTGATGTATTTTTCGAGTTTATCAAAACTCTTTTCATCGATTACTGCATTGATAAAATTGCTAAAATCTTCCACGGTTCCCATTTTCATTTCTTTGATCTGGGCCACCAAATGGCGCTTTACTTCTGCTGCAAGATTGGATGGGATATAAGCACGGGATGCAGCACTACATTTCTGCCCCTGGTACTCAAAGGCGCCACGGGCAAGGGCTGTAGCCACTACAGCCGGGTCAGCAGACTTATGTGCGATCACAAAATCTTTACCGCCGGTTTCACCAACGATGCGTGGATAGGTTTTATAAGTATCCATATTCTTACCTATCGTATGCCACATGCCATTGAAGACGCCGGTGCTTCCGGTAAAATGTAATCCTGCAAAATCAGGGTGGTTGAAAATAACTTCACCGGCAGTTGGACCATCAACATATACAAGGTTGATGACACCATCAGGAAGACCAGCTTCTTTTAGTATGCGCATAAACATTTGTGCAGAATATACCTGCGTGTTGGCACATTTCCATACTACAACATTCCCGCACATGGCGGCACTTGCAGGCAAGTTTCCACCGATAGCTGTAAAATTAAAAGGCGTAAGTGCAAACACAAATCCCTCCAGCGGACGGTACTCTACCCTGTTGTACACTCCCGGCCCACTTATAGGCTGCTGCCTGTAAATATCACTAAGGAAATGCACATTGAACCGGAGAAAATCAATCAACTCACAAGCGGCATCTATCTCAGCCTGGTAACAGCTTTTGCTCTGACCAAGCATGGTAGTACCATTTATGTAAGGACGGTATTTTGTCGCCAAAAGATCAGCTGCTTTCAGGAAGATATTTGCCCGGTTCTCCCAGGTCATATTGCTCCACTTATCTTTCACTTTTAGAGCTGCATTTATTGCCTGCTTTACATGCTTGGCATCACCTACGTGAAACTGCCCCAGCACATGCTTATGCTCATGCGGAGGATGCATCTCTACTGTGTTACCTGTACGTACTTCTTCCCCACCAATGTACATAGGTACATCGATTTTTTTGCCTTTCAGTTCTTTCAAAACTTCTTTTAGTCTAAGCTTCTCTGGACTTCCGGGAGCATAATTTAAAACTGATTCGTTGGTGGGTATTGGGTAATGGAAATCGCCGTAGTTCATTGTCGTTAATTTGAGGATTAGTTTGATTAGCTGATTAGCCGATTTGTTAATTAGCTGATTAGTCAATTCGTTGATTAGCTGATTAGTGAATGAGCTAATTGGTTGAAATTATGTTTTGTTCAAAATTTATTAATGGTTTGATATTCACTTTTTGTTTGTTGTAATAAATGAGTAAATTTTTATTTGGTTTTGGAGGTTGAAATAATTTTAGTCAAAATTTTGAGAATGCTCGTGCATTTTTCCAGCAATTCGTCGCAAACCGGAAATCCCTCAGAGTGTTTAAAAAGTAACAACCAGTATTCTGTTTCTTCTGCTTCCTTAGCTGCTATTTTCATTTTATGAATAAAATCTGCTTTGCTTTCTGCATATTGAGCCTCTCTCACATTTGCCCCAATACTAGTACCGCTTTTAAGTAACTGCCTCGCTAAAGAATATCTTCGAAGTACGTCCAGATGATCAGTATATTTAATTATTGAAAGCGCAAAGTCAAAAGATAACTTTACAATTAAGTTTTCATTCCTGGGCTCCATAACTGGTTCACATTTTCACCAAAAAATAAAGATAATAAATATCTACACAGTACTAACCACACCAATAAAGCTGTATTTTATTCAAGCTTCAAATCACAATAGCTTATTCAACAAATCAAAAAATCAATTCACCAATCATCCAATCTCCAAATCAGCTAATCAGCTAATCCGCTAATCAGCTAATCAGTTAATTAAACCTCCTTCTCACTCATCAAATAAGCCTTCACAAACCCATCCAACTCTCCATCCATGATCGGACCCACATTTCCTACTTCGTAATCGGTTCGGTGGTCTTTGATCATTTTATAGGGATGGAAAACATAACTCCTTATCTGGCTGCCCCACTCTATCTTTTTCTTTTTGCTGTTCTTTTCATCACGGATGGCATTGCGTTTCTGCAATTCTATTTCATAGAGACGGCTTTTCAGCATCTGCATAGCAAGTTCACGATTCCCGAGCTGGCTTCTGTCTTGCTGGCAAACGACCACAATACCTGTAGGTAAATGCGTTAGCTGCACCTTGGTTTCCACCTTATTTACATTCTGTCCACCGGCACCACCACTACGGCTCGTCTCCATTTTTACATCTGCCGGATTCACCTCTATTTGTATACGGTCATCCACCAGGGGATAGACATTGATACTGGCGAAGCTGGTATGTCTCCTGGCATTACTATCAAACGGGGAAATGCGTACGAGGCGGTGAACACCACTTTCCCCTTTCAGGAAGCCATAAGCGAAAGGCCCGTCAAACTGGTAAGTCCCGGTCTTTATACCTGCGCCATCACCCCACTGCCAATCAAGCTCAGTTACGCTCCAGCCTTGCTTTTCTGCATACATGCGGTACATACGGGCAAGAATTTCTGCCCAGTCCTGGCTCTCGGTACCACCGGCGCCACTGTTGATCTGTATAACTGCGGGAAGTTCATCCTCAGGCTCATTGAGCGTGCTTTTAAATTCCGCTTCCTCCACATGCGTCACTGCACTGGTAAAAGCTTCCTTCACTTCTTCTTCAGAAGTTTCTCCTGCTTTCCAGAATTCAAAAAGTACGGCGAAGTCCTCCACTGCGGATACAGTAGCATCATACATATTCACCCAATACTCATTGAGCTTGATGTTCTTTAGAATGGAAGTAGCCCGGTCATTGTCATCCCAAAAGCCGGGTGACAGCGAAAGCTGCCGGTCATTATTTATTTTCTGCGTCCGGTTCTCGACGTCAAAGAAACCTCCTCAAAACCAACAGGCGGTCTCTCAAATCTTTAATTTGATCTTGTGTCATAAGCCGCAAATGTAATTTTTTTTTCGCAGGAAAAAATTATAACATAATAAGCTTAGCATTTTAGCATAATCAGCTTACTTTCAACCTAAAAATTAAATGAAAAAACTTTCCATATTACTAGCGATATTATTTACTGCCAGTGCATCATTTGCGCAGGATAATGAGGGGACAGATTACCCGGTAACTATTTCTTTTCATAGCATAGGTACTGGTATTCCATCTGATCAGCCTTTGCGGGCTTTTGTAAAAAAATTTAAAAAAGAAAATAATATGACGGAAATAGAAGTCATACATATTGGTCCGCTTGGCCGCGAAGGTGAATATAAACTTGCTTTTCCATTAAATAATTTTACCCCGATCCAAAAAAGACATTTTACTTCCGGTGTAGGAAGAGCTGCAGGAAAAATGACGGAAAGAGGTTCGGTAGAAGTGCTCGTAAATGATAAGATCGTAGATGGAGCATACAACGGCAGAACAACCATTACCACTGAGAAATGGTAAACTTATATATATATAAATGTAAAAAGCCTGGAACGAAAATTCCGGGCTTTTTACATGCAGTCATTGTTTTTAAAAAATCTCTTTGAAGAAAGCTTTCATATCATTCCATGAAGCAGTATCTGCATCCGCATTATATTCTATCGGCATATTATTCTTATTGCCCACACGGGTAGCATCTGGGTTAGTAAATGCATGCGTAGCATTTTCATACACCTTAAATTTATAAGCGACACCTACACTATCCATTTGTTTTTTGAAAGTGTTTACCTGGTTTGAATCTACAAACTGGTCGGCTCCACCATGTGCGACAAATATTTTCGCCATCATATTTTTGGTGGGAGCCACACCTACCAGGTCTCCGTGGAAACTAACTACTCCATTAATATTTTCACCCATACGGGCCACGTTCAACACCTGGGCACCGCCAAAACAATAACCAATGGCAGCAATACGATTGGTATCTGCATAGGGACTCATTTTTGCCACATTCAATGCAGCATCAAAACGCTTTTTCCCCAACATCGGATTGGCATAAAATGATGAAGCAAGTCCTTGAGCTTCTGCAGGAGTTTCCACATAAGTGCCATTGCCATAATAATCTGCTACCATTGCCAGGTAGCCCATATTGGCCAATTGCATCGCACGGTTTTTTACATAATCACCTACGCCCCACCACTCAGGTACGATGATCACAATAGGCTTTTTCAGTTTTCCTATGGTATCTACAGCAAGAAAACCTATCAGTTGAACTGAATCGTCGTTGTACAAAACGGTATCTGTTTTTACACTCATTTCGGGTACTTTGCTCACAACAGTTTCATCATCTGCATTATTGCTGCCTGAGTTATTACAGGAATATAAACTGGCTGCTGTCAGTACAGTCAGGGCAAAAATCAATTGCTTCATATTTGTTGTTTGTTTTAAAAGAAACGAAAATAATTTTTGTCTAAGCTACACATATCAACTCATTTCAAACACGAATTTATTTTCTGTCCAGAATGCATCGAACAATATAAGTTGTGTTTTAAAAAATCCTATGATCTCCGGCCAGTCTGACTCCCGGAAAATAGTTTTATCATTAAGCTCAATCGAGATCCGGCTGACGTCTTCTCCATTTTCATCAAATGAATATTGCTGTAAAATCGTTTCAGCGCCAAAACTAAAATCCAGCTGCTGAAAAAGTTTGTAGTACTGCTCCCTTGTTTCTTCATCTCCCCGGATGATAACTGCAACCAGGCAAAATTTATTTTCCGTGACTAATTTTAGGTTTATTCCCTTAATCCCCGTTTTAAGATTAATCCAATTCACCTTCTCCCCGGATGCAGAAGGCACCGGCTGCATGTATTTTCCAAACGCCGTCCAGAATTTTTGCCTGAGGGCTGAGGCTTCTTCTTTAGTAAACAAAATGTAAGTGGAAAGTTTTTTGGTTCATTGTTCATGGTTCATGGCATGGCAAAAATAAAAAGTAAAAAGTAAAAAGTAAAAACCTGGAAGCCTTATTAATGTGTGGGCATTATTTTTACAACCCATCGTTTTTATTATTTATTCAATGGAATCCTTATTATAAACTTCACATTGCCAAACCCAAATCAATCCACCTAAAATCAAAAAATCTTCAAATCCACTAATCAACTAATCGAAAAATTAACCCATAGCCTCCTCCCTCATCTCCCTCGATCTTTCCACCCCCACATATTTTATAATACCCTCGTGCACCAGGTAGATCACCGGCGTGAGCGCAATAGCAACAATAAACTTATAGGCATAGTTCACCAGGCAGATGGCCAGAACTTTTTGTATGCTCCAACCCTGCCCTATATAAAATGCAATGAACAAAACGATAAAACTATCTACCAGCTGCGAGACCAGTGTACTGCCCGTTGCCCGCAGCCAGATCTTTTTTTCGCCGGTTCTTTTTTTGATCTGGTGAAAAACGGCAACGTCTACAAACTGGCTCACCAGGAAAGCTACCAGGCTACCAACGATGATCCAGAGTCCCTGTCCGAAAACTGCATTAAATGCATTGTTCATATCCGGAACACCTTTGCTTACACCCGTGCCCGGCCAGAAGCCAGCAGCTGGTAAAGCCATCGCCATGTAGAACATCACAAAAGCATAAGCGATAAAAGCTACGGCTATATAAGAGATGCGCTTCACGGCCTTAGGCCCGTAAAAATCATTGATAATATCTGTGATCACAAACTCCAGCGGCCAGAGGATAACACCAGCTGTGAGGCTTAGTGCCAGCCCGCTTTCACCAAACAAGGTCCAGTCGAAAGGCTGCTGACCAAACACGGCTTCCATGGAAAATATCTTTCCGCCGATGCATTCTGCAATGAGTGCATTGGCTACAAAAAAAGCGGTAAAAACAATAAAGAGTTTGGCGGGTTTATCTTTCAGGAAATTACTCAGCATTGCCCAAAATTACAGATTGCTGAAGAAAAAATAATATATCTGTGCCGGCAGCATGATGACATTGAAAAAAATAACGAACCGGGAAAGTCCTTCCATACGTTTGCGTGGATAACGCACGATAAAGAAAATAAAGAAAATGATGTTCACAAAAATGGCAAGGTAACCGAGAACTGCAATAGTACTTTGCAATGGCTGAAATCCAACCAATCCATCAGCAACATTCTTTGCCTTCTTTCCCATTTCCACCAGCCGCATAACAACTGCGATGATGAAACAAACATTCATGATGAATACGAGGCGGGAGAAGAAGCGCATGGAAGTGAAAGTTAAAAGTTTATAGTTAAAAGTGGGGGGTATGGATCATGTATCATAGTTCATGGTTCATAGAATCGTTCATGGTTCATGGTTCATCGTTCATCGTTCATGGTTCATTGAAGAACGTAGCCTGATGCTTTGTCTCTCGTCTAAAAATCTCCAGTCTATCGTCTTTATCACTAACCCGGCTTCGACAAGCTCTGCCTGCCAGCTTAATTATTTCGACCGAATAGCTTAATTATTTTAGCCCTACAACTTTACAATCCTATCCGACCTAAAGAACTTTTCACTCCCGCCTTGCGGGATCTTCGATTTAAATTTTACACTTTACACTTTTCACTTTAAACTTTTTACTTAAAAAAGTCTCTATTTCCCTCTCCCCCATCCAAACCAATCATTTCCATTTGCATACAGCATAAGCGCCAAAAGAATGATCATACCAACCACTTGTGCACGCTCCAGGAATTTCTCGCTTGGCTTACGGCCGGTGATCATTTCCACCAGGGTAAAGAGTACATGTCCGCCGTCCAGGGCTGGGATTGGTAGCAGGTTCATGAAGGCAAGGATGATGCTGAACAATGCCGTAATGGTCCAGAACTGCTGCCAGTTCCATTCCGTACCGGAGAAGATAGACGCCATTCCTTTAAAACCACCCACACCTTTATACGCTTCCGTTTTTGGTGAGAAGATCAGTTTCATCTGGTCAATATAATCGCTGAGCGTAGTGCCCGTAAGTCTTACACCCGCGGGGAAAGACTGCGCAAAACTATAATCCCGGTGTACCACTTTCAGGGCACCCATATTATCCAGTTCCTTCATACTCAGGAATGGCGCACCCGTTTTTCCATTGCTGTCTATCGCCAAAGGCATTTGCAGCCTGTTGCCATTTCGCTCTACGGTTACGGTTATATTTTGTCTGCGTTTTTTATCATAATAAGCCACGGCCTCATCAAAATAAGTAACCGGCAGAGAATCTACCATTACTATTTTATCCATGTATTGCAGGCCGGCTTTTTTTGCATTGCTGCTTGTGTCTGCTGCATCAAATTCTCCGACAATAGCCGGTATCCTCGGCAGGAACAAACTTCCTTTTACCTTCTTTTTTTCTATCAGTTGCCCGATAATATTTTCCTGTATCGGAATAACCACCTGTGCATTGTTCCTGATCACCTGTATGTTTCCACCGCCGCTAAATAATATCTTCTTAGGTATATCTTCAAAATTCTGGATCGTATCATTATTTACCGACACAATCTTATCACCATCCCTCAGGCCAATCTCGTACATGAGAGAATCTGTTACCCAAACGCCCTGCTGCAGGGAATTGTTGGGTATTTTGTCATCACCCCAGGTAAACAAAATCATGGCGTAGATCACAAATGCCAGCAAGACATTTACCGTCACACCACCCAACATGATGATCAGCCTCTGCCAGGCCGGCTTGCTGCGAAACTCGTAAGGCTTTGGCGGTAGCTTCATGGCTTCTTTATCCATACTCTCATCCACCATGCCCGATATTTTTACATAGCCACCCAGCGGCAGCCAGCCGATACCGTATTCCGTGTCGCCTACTTTTTTCTTAAAGATGGAAAACCAGGGATCGAAGAACAGGTAGAATTTCTCCACCCGGCATTTAAACCATTTGGCAGTAATGTAATGGCCAAACTCGTGTAAGATCACCAGTATGGAAAGAGAGAGCAGCAACTGCGCAGCCTTCAGCCCTACGCTTGGCCAGTTGATAGCAAGTATTGTGTCAAAGTACATGTAAAGAATAATAGAATTTAGGTAATAGATAAGTGCAAATGCACTGCCGCAAGTGCCGGCTAAATCTTCATTAAAGTGGCGGCGAAGTTACGGGCCTCACCATCGCTTTCAAAATATTGTTCCAGCGTCGGTTGTTGTATAAAAGTTATTTTTTCCAGCGTTTTTTCTACCACGGCGGTTATGTCCAGGAAGCCGATCCGGTTGCGCAGAAAAGCCCACACTGCTATCTCGTTCGCTGCATTCAACACACAAGGCGCATTTCCTCCCCGGCGCATCGCTTCTATGGCCAGGCCCAGGTTGCGGAAGGTTTTATAATCCGGCTCTTCAAACTGCAGGTTAGGAAACTTTTTAAAATTCAGGCGGGGATAATCATTCTTCATCCTCCGCGGAAAACCAAGGGCATACTGTATCGGTAGCTTCATATCCGGCAGACCCATCTGAGATTTGATGCTGCCATCCTCAAACTGCACCATGCTATGCACAATGCTCTGCGGGTGTACCAGCACCTCTATCTGCTGCGGCTTCAGGTTGAACAGCCATTTGGCCTCTATCATCTCCAGCCCCTTGTTCATCAGCGTGGCAGAGTCTATACTTATCTTGGCACCCATTGTCCAGTTGGGGTGCTGCAGCGCATGGTCACGTTTTACGTTTACCAGGAAGTTGGGCTTCTTACCCAGGAAAGGGCCACCACTTGCTGTGAGTATCACCTTCTCTATCGGGTTGCGCACCTCACCCACCAGGCATTGAAAAATAGCCGAGTGCTCACTATCTACCGGGATGATTGGTGCCTTATGCTCCAGTGCCTTCTGCATAATGATATCTCCTGCCACCACTAAAGTTTCCTTATTGGCCAGGGCTACAATCTTGCCTTTGAGCACCGCCTGCATCGTAGTCTTGAGGCCGGCAAAGCCTACAATGGCCGCCAGCATGATATCGTAAGTGTCAAAATCTGCTACCTGCTCCAGGGCGCTTTCCCCGCTAAAAACCTTTACTTCCGTATGTGCCAGGGCATCTTTTACCCCCTGGTACTTGGCCTCATCGCCTATGACTACTGCGTTTGGCAGAAACTCCAGCGCCTGTTCTATCAGCAAAGCATCATTGGTATGGGCAGTAAGGATCTCCACCGACAGCATATCCTTATGCGCCCTGATCACCTCCAGCGCCTGCGTACCTATAGAACCCGTGCTCCCCATGATGGCTATGCGCTTCTGATGTTGGTTTACCTGCATGTTAGTCTTTTATGGCATTTATGAGGCGGCAATTTAAGGAATTTGGGGGGAACGGGAGTGGGTGGAGGGAGAAATAACAATGGTTTGGGGGCTGTGAGGCGTGGAAGCTATGGGCAGCTTCGGTTCGCTGCCCTCCCTCCGCCGCGGCGGATCCGTCTAAGCAGCGCAGACTTTAAGCGGTGAAGGTTAAATCATCAGCAGAATGCTCATACATATATAAGAGGTACATTGTTTTACCTAGTTTTTTACTTAGTTTCATTTTCACCTTGCAAAACCCTATTTTGCAATAAACCTGACAACTAACTGATAAATACAATTCTTACACATTTTAATGGCGACGAAAAAAAAAGAACCGAAAGAAAAATCTATTGAAGCAGCCTTATGGGATGCGGCAAACAAACTTAGAGGGAGTGTAGAACCTTCAGAATACAAACACATCGTTTTAGGATTGGTATTTCTAAAATTCGTTAGTGACAAATTTGAGGAACACAGAAACAAACTTATTGCTGAAGGAAAAGAGAAGTACATAGAACTCTCCGACTTCTATAATATGAATAACGTTTTCTTCCTGGAAGAAATTTCCAGGTGGAGTTACATCATGCAGAAAGCGAAGCAAAATGACCTGCCGTTAATTATAGATACTGCGCTACACACAATTGAGAAAGACAACAAATCGCTTAAAGGTGCGCTACCCGATAATTATTTCTCCAGGGTTGGAATTGCTACAAAAGACCTTGCATCATTGGTAGATATCATTAATGACATCAATACGCTAAAAGATGAACAGCAGGATATTGTAGGCAGAGTATATGAATACTTCCTGTCAAAATTTGCCTTAGCTGAAGGAAAGGGCAAGGGTGAGTTTTATACACCTAAAACAATAGTAAACCTGATTGCAGAAATGATAGAGCCTTACAAAGGAATAATCTATGATCCTGCCTGTGGCAGTGGTGGCATGTTTGTGCAGAGTATAAAGTTTATAGAAGCACACAACGGCAATAAAAAAGAAATTTCTATTTACGGACAGGAATATACCAATACTACCTACAAACTGGCAAAGATGAACTTAGCCATAAGAGGCATTAGCGGAAACCTCGGAGAAAAAGCAGCCGATACATTTGCAGATGACCAGCACAAAGACCTGAAAGCAGATTTCATTATGGCTAACCCACCCTTTAACCAAAAAGACTGGCGTGCCGATACTGAGTTAGTGGACGATCCACGGTGGCAGGGATATGAAGTACCACCAAAAAGCAATGCCAATTACGGTTGGATATTGAATATGGTGAGTAAGCTGAGCGATAATGGCGTGGCAGGTTTTATCCTGGCAAACGGTGCGCTGAGTGGCGGTGGGGAAGAATATAAAATACGCAGAAAGCTGATAGAAAATAATTTGGTAGAGGCCATTTTAGTTTTGCCCCGGAGTTTGTTTTATACAACCGACATTAGTGTTACGCTTTGGATTTTAAATAAAAACAAAAAAGCACATGCTAAAAAAGTAGGTGAAGAAACCCGGAATTTCCGTGACCGGGAAAAAGAAATCCTGTTTATGGATTTGCGGCAATTGGGTGAACCATTTGAAAAGAAGTTTACACAATTTTCTGATGCCGATATTCAAAAAGTAACAGATACCTACCACCAATGGCAAACACAGGAAATTGAACAAATACCTGAGTTCTGCTATGCGGCATCGATTGATGAGGTAGCCAAAAAAGATTTCTCACTTGTGCCGAGCAAGTATATTGAGTTTGTAAACCGGGATGAGAACATTGATTTTGATAAAAAAATGACTAGCCTGAAAAATGAATTTGCGGAATTACTACGAGCAGAAGAACAAAGTAAAAAAGAATTGTTGGACGTTTTTAAAACCCTTGGGTATGGGATTGAGTAAAGCTATAAATTACATAACTGACATTAAGCAAATCCTTGCACAGGCAAGGCAAACAGCATACGCTGCTGTAAATACAGCAATGGTGGAAGCTTATTGGTTAATAGGCAGGCGTATTGTAGAGGAAGAACAAAAAGGTGAAGACAGGGCTGCTTATGGTAAAGAAATACTTAAAAACTTATCTAAAGAATTAAGCACAGAATTTGGAAGAGGATTTTCTGAACGATCGCTTCGTGAGTTTAGACAATTTTATCAAACCATGCCTGATCTGATTGAAATAAATCAGGCGGCATCTGACAGTTCTGAACAAAACATTTGGCGAACACCCTTCGCCATTTCTGTACATCCAAATTGGCGAACAGTGTTCGCCAATTTATACTGGTCTCATTACCAAAGGGTATTAAAAGTAGCTGATGAACAGGCACGATTGTATTATCTGACCGAGGCTGCCCAAAATAATTGGTCAATAAGTACCTTAGACCGCAATATTTCTACGCTGTATTATCAACGATTAATCTCTTCTCAAAAAAAAGAGTTGGTGGAAAGCGAAATGAAAGAAAAATCAATTGGAAAAAATCAAAATCCGGATGATTTTATTAGAAACCCCACTGTATTAGAGTTCCTGAAATTACCCACCAACAAAGCTTACACAGAAAAAGAATTTGAACAAGCACTTATCGAAAACCTACAGCAATTTTTATTGGAGCTGGGCAAAGGTTTTTCTTTTGTGGCCAGGCAAAAACACATGCGGACAGAGACGCAGGATTTTTTTATAGACCTGGTGTTTTATAATTACATCTTAAAATGTTTTGTAATTGTAGAACTAAAAACCACTAAACTTACCCACCAGGATATTGGACAACTGGATATGTACGTGCGTATGTTTGACGATATGGAAACCACCGAAAGCGATAATCCTACCGTGGGTATTTTATTGTGTACAGAAACCGACAGTACCATTGCTAAATATTCAGTTTTACAAGAAAACAACCAATTGTTTGCCAATAAATATTTGCCCTACCTGCCTACAGAAGCCGAGCTGGTAGCAGAAATAGAACGAGAGAAAATTATGATTAAACAGCAGCTGGGATTATGAAAGAGAACTATAAACCAATTGGCAATTATATAAAGAAGGTTGAACAAAGAAACCATGATCTGAAAGTTACAAGACTTTTGGGGTTAAGCATGACTAAAGAGTTTAGAGAAACAACTTCAAACATAGTTGGCACTGATATGTCCGTTTATAGGGTTATGAGTAAATATCAATTTGCCTGTGATTTTATGTCTCCCATCAGAGTAAATAAGTTACCAGTTGTTTTAAAATTAGATGATGAACCAAATCTGGTTTCTCCCGCATATCCTGTATTTGAAATAAAAGATAGAAATGAGCTTGACCCAGAATATTTAATGATGTGGTTTCGCAGATCTGAATTTGATAGATATGCAACGTTCAAATGTGATGCAGCTATTAGAGGAGGATATGAATGGAAAGAACTTTGTGAAACGCTAATACCCGTTCCTACCATCGAAAAGCAGCGTGAAATAGTAGCCGAATACAATACTATACAAAACCGTATAAAGCTGAATGAGCAACTGATACAAAAATTGGAAGAAACTGCACAGGCAGTATATAAGGAGTGGTTTGTGGATTTTGAATTCCCGGATAAAAATGGTAAGAAGTATAAAAGTGGTGGTGGGGAAATGGTGGAAAGTGAGATGGGGGAAATACCAAGAGACTGGGAATGGAAAGAAATTTCATTATTATGCGAAATCACTTCAAGCAAAAGAATATTTGAGAGTGAATATAAAAATAGTGGAATTCCGTTTTACAGAGGCAAGGAAATAACACAAAAGAAGGCTGGGAAAATCATATCAGACCCAATATATATATCACTAAAACGATACAATGAACTTATTGAAAATTATGCTAAACCTGAAATGGGAGACATACTAATGACTGCCGTAGGAACAATTGGTTCAACTTATATGATTTCTGACGAGAAATTTTATTTCAAAGATGGAAATGTTATTTGGTTTAAAGATTTCAAGCAAGATAATTGGAATTATTTCTTAT